>JAXDMF010000295.1:0-12694 GCA_034666205.1 Gemmatimonadales bacterium | reverse complement strand
CGCATTGCCGAGTGGCTTACCCGGCAACCGCTGGTCCGCAAGGTTTACTACCCCGGCCTCCCGTCCCATCCGCAGCACGAGCTGGCCTGCCGCCAGATGAGCGGATTCGGGGGCATGATCTCGCTGGATCTGGGTGACCCGGGACTGGCCCGGCGGTTCGTGGAGCACACCCGCATATTCGCGCTGGCGGAATCGCTCGGCGGAGTAGAGAGCCTCATCGGCCATCCGGCTACGATGACCCACGCATCGGTTCCACCCGATATGCGTCAAGCCATGGGTCTGACCGAGAGCCTGATCCGGCTGAGCTGCGGGGTGGAGGATACCGACGACTTGATCGAGGACCTGGACCGGGCGATGAGGGCGAGCATGAAGTGACGTCACAACTTGAAACCATCACCTTCCAAATTCGTAGAGTGCCGCGTCCCCAACCGTTGAGTCCCTCATGAGCACCAGCGTCGCCCCTCGATCCCGCCAGCGCTTCCCCGAGATCGCCGCCGTATCCTGGGAGCATCCGGCCGACCGGGCCGCGCTGCAAACCCTCAGGGCCGTCCCCGGAGTGGATGAGCTGATCCGGAAGGTGCTGGCGATGCTCGGCGGCGAGCGGGGTATCCGACTCCTGTTTCAGGGCAATGCGCTCCGGGTTGGTCGCACGCAGTTCCCCAAGCTCTGTCACCTCCACACCGAGGTATGCACCACCTTTGATTGGCCCACGGTGCCGGAGCTCTATGTCACCCAGACACCGATCTTCAATGCGGGTGCGTATGGGATCGATACGCCCTTCATCGTGGTGCACTCGGCCGCCATCGAGCTCCTCGACGACGATGAGCTGCGGGTGCTGCTCTCCCACGAGCTAGGACACGTCATCAGCGGACACGCCCTGTATCGCACCATCGCAGCCATTCTGGCGCTGGTCAGCCTGGGTGTTCTCCCGGTGCTGGGCGAGCTGGTCGTGCTCCCCATCCGCCTCGCTTTCCTCGAGTGGTCCCGGAAGTCGGAGCTGTCCGCCGACCGGGCCGGGCTCCTGGGGAGTCAGGACGTCGTCACCGCCCAGCGGCTCGACATGAAGATGGCCGGGGGTGGCCGGGGAGCGGGATTTGCCGGCCAGCTCAACGTGGACGCCTTCATGCAGCAGGCACACGAGTACGCCAGCAGCAGCGAAGGGCTCGACGTGGTCTACAAGCTCCTGAGCACGCTCGCGCTGACCCACCCGATGCACACCGTGCGGGCGGCGGAGTTGCAGCGCTGGGTCGCCAGCGGCGAGTACGACCGCATTCTTCGCGGGGAGTACGTGCGGCGGGGTGCCGAGGCCGGCGAGCGCCCCTGGCGCGACGACGTGGCGGCGGCCGGAAGCTATTACGCCGGCGAGGCCCGGGAGCTGGCTGGACATTTGGCGGACGCCGCCCGCCGCGCGGCAGATCGGGCACGCGAAGCCTTCAGAAACGCGCAGAAACCGTGAGAGCACTGGTTGTGGGCGGGGGCGGCCGGGAGCACGCCCTCTGCTGGTCGCTCCGCCGAGAGAACCCCCAAGCCGATCTCTACTGTGCGCCGGGCAACCCCGGTACCGCCGACGTCGCCCACAATCTGCCAATCGCCGCCGACGATCTCGACCGTTTGGCCGACGCGGCGGATATGTACGCCATCGACCTCACCGTGATCGGACCCGAGGTACCTCTGGCCCGTGGGCTGGCGGACCGGCTCAGAGCCGAGGGCCGGGCGGTACTGGGACCGAGTGCGGCGGCAGCGCAGTTGGAGGCGTCGAAGGCCTTTGCCAAACAGGTGATGGCTACGGCCGGGGTTCGCACCGCCGCCAGCGAGAGTTTCACCGAGTTGAAGCAGGCGTTGGCGTATGTCGATCGGCACTCCGAGCCATTGGTGGTGAAGGCATCGGGCCTCGCGGCAGGGAAGGGAGCGATCGTATGCGCCACCCGCCAGGAGGCTGCCCTCGCCGTGCGGTCGATGCTGGAGACAGGAGAGTTCGGGGACGCCGGGCGCACGGTGGTAGTCGAGGCCTTCCTCGAGGGCGAGGAGATCTCGGTCCTTGCCATCACCGACGGACGGGAGCTGGAGCTGTTACCGGTATCCCAGGACCACAAGCGCCTGCTGGCCGGCGACCGCGGGCCCAATACCGGCGGGATGGGCGCCTACAGCCCCGTGTCGCTGGCGAGTCCGGGCCTGCTCGAACGAGTCAAGCGCGACGTGCTGTTCCCCACGCTCGAGGCCATGCGCCGGCTCGGAACCCCGTTTACCGGAGTGTTGTACGCCGGATTGATGATAGATCCGGCGGGTGTACCGTCGGTGGTCGAGTTCAACTGCCGGCTCGGCGACCCCGAGGCGCAGGTCATACTCCCACTGATCGCTGGCGGTTTGACCGACTGCTTGTGGCGCGTGGCCAAGGGTGAGCGGCCGTCCCGGATGGATGCTACCCGGGCAGCGGCGGTGACGACGGTGCTCGCTTCTCGGGGTTATCCGGAGCATCCCGAGAAGGGAGCTGCGATCACGCTGCCCGAGACTCTGCCGGAAGGCGTCACCATCTTCCATGCAGGAACCCAGCGGAGCGGCGACGGTGTGCTCCGGGTCGAGGGAGGCAGAGTGTTGACCGTCACCGCCGTCGCCGCGACGTTTCGGGAAGCCCAACAACTGAGCCGAGACACCGCCGACGCCATTGAGTTCGACGGAAAGCTCTTCCGCGCCGACATCGGATGGCGAGAAGCGGCTCGGCTCGACGAGCGGCGGCCGGCTACCGTGCGCCGCAGGTAGGTCCCCAGCATTGCCAGAGCTTCCCGAAGTCGAAACCATTGTTCGAGACATCCGGCCTGCCCTGGTTGGCCGCCGCATCCGCAGGGTCACCCTGAGCCACGATGACGTGTTGCGCGGCGTCACCCGCCGCCGCCTGATCCGCCGGCTCACCGGCGCTACCATCAAATCGGTTTCCCGCCGGGCCAAACACGCCGTCCTCGAGCTCGACTCTGGCCGCCTCGTGATCCAGCCCGGTATGACCGGCTCCCTCATGGTCCATCGTCATCCACTCGAGCCCGAGGAGGCCAGGTATGCGGTCCTCCGTGCCGAGCTCGATCGCGGCGGTGAGCTGGTGTACGAGGACGTGCGCCGTCTAGGTACCCTGCTCTTCCTGGACGAAAAGGCGTGGCAGCGCTATAGCGCGGCGATCGGACCCGAGCCGCTGGAGGACGATTTCTCGGCCGAGCAGCTCGGCACCTCGCTCCGGCGCAGCCGCCAGGCGATCAAGAAGGTGATCATGGATCAGCGACATCTGGCAGGTGTCGGGAACATCTACGCCAACGAGGCGCTCTTCGCCGCCGGCATCGATCCATCGAAGCCGGCCAGCAGCCTCAAGCCGGAGGACCATCGCCGGCTGCTCGGGGAAATTCGCCGGATCCTGGGGGCCGCCATCGCGTCCAACGGGACGACGTTCCGAGACTACCGGACCGGCACCGGCGAGTCGGGGAACTTTCAGCTCGAGCTGCTGGTGTATGGCCGCGAGGGGGAACCCTGCTGGGTCTGCGGTACCCGGCTGACCGGGACCCACGAGATCGACGGGCGCATCTCCGTGTTCTGTCACCGCTGTCAATCGTGAGGCGTGGAGGCGGCAGGGCGCAGCGGCTCGCGCCGCTTCCGTCCACTGACCTGAATCAGCTGCTGTGCCGGGTGCGCACGCTGGCAGAGAATCGTCCGGCGGTCTACCGGATGTTCGACGCCACCGGACGAGTGCTCTATGTCGGCAAGGCCAAGCGGCTCCGAACCCGGCTGCTGACCTACTTCCGCGCCAGTTTCCCGGATGATAAGGCGGCGCGGATTCTGTATGCCGCGAGCGAGATCCAGTGGGACTACGTGCCCAGCGAGTTCGCCGCCTACCTCGGCGAGCTGCGGCAGATCCGGAAGTTCCGCCCCTACTTCAATCACAAGGCCAACCGCACCCGGCGCTCCGTGCTCATCAAGATCGCGGGAGGGCCGGCGCCCCGGGTGTACGGTGGTGGAACCGTGACCAGTGGAGATATTCGGTGCTACGGTCCGTTCCGCTCCATGTCGCGAATGCTGGAGGCGGTGCGGACCCTGAACGATCTGTTGGGGCTCCGCGACTGCGCCGCCACCATGCCGGTGGTCTTTGCCGGCCAGGGGGATCTCTTCGAGGCCCCCCGCCAGGCCGGGTGCATGCGCCACGAGTTCGGGTTCTGTACCGGACCCTGCGCCGGATTGGTGGCGGAATGGGATTACCGGCGCCGGGTAGAGACCGCGATGGCGTTTCTCGAGGGCCGGACCATTCAACCGATCGATCGGGTAGTCGCCGCCATGCAGGAGGCGGCCGGGAAGGCGGAGTTCGAGATCGCGGCGCGCTGGCGCGAGAAGTTCGAGCAGCTCGAGTGGCTGTTGGCCGCCACCAGCCGGGCGCGAACGGCGGTGGATCTGCTCACCTTCGTGTACCGCGACCCCGGCGACTTCGGCGATGACCGGGTCTATATCCTGAGGCGAGGAGTCGTCCAGGCCGCGTTCCCCTATCCGGCAACGCCAATCGAGCACGAGGCGTTCCGTGGCGTGGTGACCGAGGAGACGCGCAAGCCCGAAACACCCGTGGGTCCGCTGCCGCTGGATTCGATTGACGAAGTGTTGCTGATGATGGCGTGGTTCCGGGCGCACCCGGATGCACTTCGCCGGACAACGACGTACCAACAGTGGATGTAGCGTAGCACCGCTCCACTTCGGCCAGCGGAACTGGGCTGAGGCCGGCCTACTCCGAGTCGAAGTCGAGCAAGGGGAGCAGCCTTCCTCGCGGCGGTATTCCGGCCTCGAGCTCGAGGATTCCAACTGAAGGGGGGATCTTGAAGCGGCGAGGCCCGGCACTGCCGGGATTCATCACGGTGACGACCACATCCACGATGGTGAGCAACGGCCGGTGAGTGTGCCCGTACACGAGGATCTGCGCTTCGGGAAATGCGGCGTTGAGCTTCTCCGGCGTGGGCGAGCCGAACTGGTCGCCGTGCGTCACCACGATATCGAAGCCGTCGAGCTCGACCCGGGCAACCCGTGGCACCCGATTCCTGAGGTCAAACCCGTCGGTGTTGCCGTAGACCGCGGTGACCGGGGCGAGCGCCTCGAGCTCGGCCAGCAGCTCGAGCGATCCGATGTCGCCGGCATGGAGGATGTGGTCCACCTCGGCGAACGCGTCAAAGACCTCCGGCCGCAGGAGACCATGGGTGTCGGAGATGACACCCAGACGCATCAGGGCCGGCCCTCAGCTATCACCTTTCCATCGTCGCGCAATCTCGATGTCGATCCCCAACTGGTCGAGAACCCGCTGCACCACGAAGTCCACCAGCTCACTGACCTTGGTGGGCCTGTGGTAGAAACCCGGCGCCGCCGGCACCACCGTGGCACCTGCCTCGGTGACCGCGACCAGGTTCCTCAGATGCACCAGCGATAGCGGCGTTTCCCTCGGCACCAGGATGAGCTTCCGCCGCTCCTTGAGGGTCACGTCGGCAGCTCGTTCTACCAGTGAGCGGCTCGTCCCCATGGCGATGGCCGCTACCGTACCCATCGAGCAGGGACAGATCACCATGCCGCTGGTTCGCTGGGAACCGGAGGCCGGCAAGGCCCCGCGGTCCTCGTCGGGGAATAGGGTCACCGTGGCCCAGTCGCCGCCGGTCGCCTCGCGTAGCCCGTCCAGCGACTTGATCCCGCATTCATCGCGCAGCAGCCGAAGGCCGTGCTCCGATGCGATCAGCCACACCGGCACCCGCTGGCGAGCGAGGACCTCGAGCAGGCGGACGCCATAGGGCGCACCCGAGGCACCGGTCAACGCGAGCACGATGGGATGCTGAGTCATCTCCCGCGGCGATTCGGGGTGGGGGACCGCACTGGGTGCTTAGGCGGTAAGGCGGTACGGCGGTACGGCGGTACGGGCGGGATGGGAGCGAGCTCGCTCTCAAGCTTCGCTGGAATGGGGATCTTTCCCTTACGACTCCGTTTCACTTTTTTGGCCATTCTCCATCCTTTCCACCACTCTCTACCGCCGTACCGCCCAGTCGAGAAGCGCAAAGCCAAATACCGTCAGCGACATCACCCCGTTCATCGTGAAAAACGCGGCGTCGAGCCGGGACAAGTCACCAGGCCTCACCAGCTGATGCTCGTAGGCAAGGATGGCGGCCGCTGTGACGAGGCCCATGTAGTACCACGGTCCAAATCCGGCCCCGTAGCCGAACAGGGCGAGGGCCGGAATCGTGACTCCGTGGAGCAGCTTGGCGAGGCGAACCGCCCGGGATTCGCCCAGGCGCACGACAGCGCTTCGGAGCCCCTCGGCCCGATCGAAACCGGCGTCCGGCAAGGCGTAGAAGATGTCGAACCCCGCCACCCAGGTCGCCACCGCGAGCGTGATCGCCAGAAGCACCCAGGCCGGTTGGCTCCAGCGCCCGGTGACCGCGAGATATCCGCCGACCGGGGCAATGGCGAGACTTATACCCAGCCAGAGGTGCGGCCACCAGGTGAACCGCTTGGACAGACTGTAGAGCAGGATCCAGCAGAGCGCCAACGGGCTCAACCACAGGCACACCGAGTTGAGCTGCGCTGCCGCCAGCACAAAGAGCCCGCCCGCGGCCAGCACCGAGACCCAGGCCTGGGTCACCGAGAGCTTTCCCTGCGGCAACTCGCGATTGAGGGTCCGCGGATTACGGGCATCGAAGTGCCGGTCTGCAATCCGATTGAAGGCCATGGCGGCCCATCGCGCGGCGGAGAAGGCGAGCACGACGAGGGCCACTACGCGTGCGGTGATATGGTTGGTCCGCGACGCCGCCAGCACGCCGAGCAGGGCGAAGGGGAGGGCGAAGAGCGTGTGCGGGAGCTTCACCAGGTTGACGTAGCGGATGAGGAGGGAGTCTCCTCCGAGCGTCTGGCCTTCTCGACCGGTAAGCGGTAAGCGGTAAGCGGTAAGCGGGTCAGCCCGTTCGGCTCCCGACGGTTCAGGTCCTGTCGGATACTCCCGCTCACCGCTCACCGCTGACCGCTCACGTTTTTCAGGTTAATCCCCAGCCGATCCCATATCTCATCCACCCGCCGCTTCGTCTCGGCGTCCATCGTCATCAGCTCCGGCCACTCCCGGTCGAAGCCCTCTTCCTTCCACTTCCGGGTGGCATCGATGCCCATCTTGCTTCCGTAGGTGAATGCCCGGCTGGAATGGTCGAGCACGTCGATCGGTCCCATGGTGAAGCGCACGTCGCGCTCGGGATCGATGTTGTTCAGGGCGATCCACCACGCCTCGTCCGGGTCCTGCACGTTCACCTCCTTGTCGACGACGACCAGCACTTTTGCCAGGGACATGAGACCCTGCCCCCAGAGCGCGTTCATGACCTTGTAGGCCTGACCGGGGTACTGCTTGTCGATCGAGACGAAGACGAGGTTATGGAAGATTCCCGGCGCGGGCATGTGGTAGTCCACGATCTCGGGAATGGTGAGCTTCAGCAGCGGTAGAAAGATGCGCTCCGTGGCGTGGCCGAGATAGTAGTCCTCCATGGGAGGCCGGCCCACCAGAGTGGCCGGGTAGATCGGGTCCCGCCGGGAGGTCACGGCGGTCACGTGCACCTTCGGGTAGTAGTCCGCCAGCGAGTAGAAGCCGGTGTGGTCACCAAACGGTCCCTCCAGCACCAACGGCTCGGCAGGATCGATATAACCCTCCAGGACCATCTCGGCCTGTGCCGGCACCTCGAGCTCGCAGGTGACAGCATGAGCCAGCTCGACCGGCTGCCCCCGGAGGAACCCCGCAAAGAGGAACTCGTCGATGGTGGGAGGAAGCGGCGCCGAGCCGGAGTAGATGCTGGCCGGATCGCCGCCCAGTGCGATGACCACCGGCATCCGTTCTCCCCGCGTAGCCATGTCGCGCCAGTGGGCCGCGCCGACCTTGTGCCGCTGCCAGTGCATGGCGAGCGAGTTGCGATCGAGCACCTGGACCCGGTACATGCCGACATTGCGGATGCCGCGCACTGGGTCGGTGGTGATCACCATCGGCAGGGTGATGTACCGGCCGCCGTCCCCCGGCCAAGTGGTGAGGAATGGAATGTCGTCGAGGTTCACTTCGGCGTCGCGCTGCACCAGCTCCTGGCAAGGCGGGCGACCGCCCTTCACCCGGGGCGGGAACTTGCCGATTTCGGCCAGCTTCGGGAGCATGGCGAGCTTTCCGAAGAGTCCCTCGGGCACCTTGAGGTTCAGCATCTCGGAGATCCGCCCGCCGATATCGTCCAGGCTCTCGGTGCCGAGTGCCAGACACATCCGGCGCATCGAGCCGAAGAGGTTGATGGCGACGGGTTGGGGACTCCTGCGGCCATCCTCCAGCAGGACATGATCGAAGAGGAGGGCGGGCCCTCCCCCTGGGCTCTTCATGACCCGGTCGGCGATCTCCGCCACCTCCAGTCGCGCGCGCACCGGATGGGCCACGCGGACTAGCTCGCCGATGTCCTCTATCGCTCTGATGAATTCTCGAAGATTATCGAGGGCCACGTTCCGGCCCCTTCGCTTCGCTCAGGGTGACATCTCCTTCGAAAGCCCGTTCACTGTTCACTGTTCACCGTTCACGTTTTCGTCCCAACGTGCATCGCGCAGACCCCGCCCATGAAGAGTTCGTAGCGCACGTCGCCGAACCCCTGGTCTTCCATCCGCCGCGCGAGCTCCGGCGGCGAGGGAAAGACCCGCGTCGACTCTGGTAGCCAACTATATGCTGTCGTATGTTTGGAGATTGCGCGACCGATCAGTGGCATGACCCGCCGGAAATAGAACTGGTATGCGGCGCGGAGCAGGCGCTGCGGCGGCAATGCCATCTCGAGAATCACCAGCCTGGACCCCGGCTTGAGGACCCGCGCCGTTTCGGCCAGCCCGGCATCGAGATCCACCAGATTCCGGAGTCCCCAACCCACCATCGCACCATCGAAGGACTGGTCGGCAAACGGCAGGTCGAGTGCGTCAGCGTTGACGGGGGCAAGCCGGGGCGACTTGTGCCGGCCCAGCTCGAGCATCCGGCGGACGAAGTCGGCGCCGATGATCCGGCCGCGAAAGCCGGGCCGGCTGGCCAGCGTGGCGCCGAAGTCCAGCGTCCCGGCGCAGAGGTCGAGGTAGATTCCCTCCGGTTTCCGCTCCCACCCCAGACGCGCGACCGCGTACCGTCTCCATCCCTGATCGAAGTGGAAGCTGATGATGCGGTTGAGCCGGTCGTAGGTGGGAGCAATGGCGGTGAAGATGTCCCGAACGTACGCCCGTTTTTCCGGACCGCCTGAAACAGGTAACTGACGATCCGAGGCTAACATAGGCGCTGAATGTAGTCCCGCAGGAAGCCCCTTGGCAAGGCAAGCCGTCCGTGGCTGACAGCCGTCCGGAATGGGCCGGCCTCAGCGATCAGGACGTGGTTCTGCGCGCCCGATCGGGCCAGGAAGCCGCTTATCGGGAGTTGATCCGGCGCTACGAACGACCGGTCTTTGCCCTGCTCTTCCGTATGGTGCGCGACCGGGAGCTGGCCGAAGATCTGGCGCAAGAGACGTTCGTCAAGGCGCTCAACGCGATCGAATCCTATCGTCCCGAATTCAAGTTCTCATCCTGGATCTTCAAGATCGGCAACAACGCGGCGATCGATCACCTCCGGCGGAGGGAGCTGGATACCCTGTCGCTCGACGGGTCCCCTCATGCCGAGACTCCCGAGGCCATGCAGGCGACGGCGCTTCAGATTGGAGCGCGGCAGGAGTCGCCACTCGACATCGTGGAAGCGAAGGAGCTCGGTGGCACCATCGAGGCTGCCATCGGATCGCTCAGACCGGAGTACCGGTCCTGCATCCTCCTGCGCCATGTCGAGGGGCGCGCGTACGAGGAGATCGCGGAAATCCTGAACCTCCCGCTCGGCACGGTGAAGACCTATATCCATCGCGCGCGCAACGAGCTGCGGCAGTCGCTGGCCCATCTAAAGGAATGAAACCTTCATTCTACCCTCAACGTAGGAGGGTCCACTTATGACCCGTCCTTCCGGATCGCATCTCTCCGCCGATGAGATCGACGCGTGGCTTGCCGGAGCGCTCGCGCCGGCACAGCAGCATCACGTAGACCAGTGCCAGGTCTGCCTCGAGCATCTGCGAGTGGAACGGGACATCGCCGATCAAATCGCCGCGCTGCCGCTCCTGAGCCCCACCCCGGGATTCTCCGACCGGGTCATGGCATCGGTCATCGTTCCAGACCCATTCGCCATCCGATCGCTCCAGGCCACCCGTCGCCGTCTCCTCGCCACCCCAAGATCCGTCGCCCTCGCCGCCAGCCTCACTCTGCTCCTCCTCGGCTCCATGGCCGGGAGCATTGTGTGGAGCTTGAGCCACCAGCAGACCCTCGTCTCGCTCGGCTCCTGGTTGATGACCGAAGCCGGACAAGCCGCATGGTTCGGGGTTCGGAGCCTGGCATCGAACTTCATCGAGCAACCCTGGTACGACAGTATCCGCGCGTTGGTGGAGAATCCCGGGCGTCTCGCGCTGGTATCGGCCATGGCATCGCTCGCCTATCTCGGCGGAGTGGTCGCCCTACGCCGCCTTCTGGCTCTCCCGACCCAGCAGGTGGCCCATGCGAACATCTAGCCGCCTGCTCCTGCTGCTCGCCTTGCTGTCCGCAGTGGGGCAGCGGCCTGTCGGAGCTGAGACGCGGTCCCGGAGCTCGGCGGTCGATCTGGTCGACCAGTTCTGGAGCCTCATCGCTGACGTCTCCTCTCGACTGCATTCCCAGCGCCAACCGCCGCGGGTCCGTCCTCAGGCCATTCCCCAGGGCGGTACGCCGATCGACCTCAGCGATCTCAGCCGGCCTACCATCGTCGAGGCGCGGCTCCGCTCGGCCCTGGGGCGGGACAACGGCACCCGTCGCCTCACGGTTGCCGCTGGGACCGCCCGCCAGGGTGACTTCAGCCTGGGCTCCTCGGAAGACCTGAAGGGCAACCTCCTGGTCGTGGACGGGGATGCCGACGTCTACGGCTCGCTGCGAGGCAACCTGGTAACGGTCGATGGAAACGTGGTCGTACATCCCGGCGGGGTGGTGTCGGGCGACGTCCTCACCCTCGGGGGCGAAGTGAGGGACGAGGGCGGGGAGATCGGTGGCGAAGTGCGGACACTGCAGTCGGCCCCGCGACAGGCCCCGGTTGCCGGAAAAGCAGCCACGCTCTCGCCGTTGGAGAGTGTGCTTCGCCGCGGCGCCGGCGTTCTCGGCGTGTTCCTCACCTTGTGCGCCCTCGGTTTCGGCCTGGTCATGTTCGGGCGCCAGAACCTCGAGGTGGTGTCCGATACCGTGTCCCACTCGTTCGGCCGGGCTTTCGTCACCGGTCTCCTCGGCCAGATCCTCCTGCTCCCCACGTTCGGGATGCTGGTCGTAGGCCTGATTCTCAGCGTCGCCGGTATTCTCCTGCTGCCGTTTGCGGTCGCCGTCTTCGCCATGCTCACCGTGATTGCGGTAGTCGGGGGCTACCTTGCAGTGGCGCACGCAATGGGGGAGACATACACCCGGCGGCGGATGGCGCTGGGCGTGGTGATCGGATCGGCCAACAGCTATCGCTACCTGCTGGTCGGCCTTCTGGGCCTGGCCAGCGTCTGGGCCGCGTGGGCCCTGTTCGGGTGGGTTCCGATCGCCGGCAGCATCGTTTGGGGAGCCGCATTCTTCGTGAGCTGGTTGCTCGGCACGGCCGGATTCGGCGCCGCCCTGCTCAGCCGGGCCGGCATCAAGGAGAATTTCGCGGGCCGGCTGCTCCCGCCGGAAGCGCTCACCGATGAGTACCTCTGGGCCACGCCCCAGTTCGGCGTTCCGGCCGGGCGGCGGCCCGGGACCCGGACTCCCCCACGGGGAGCCTGACGGTGCGGCTCGGCCTCCTGGCTCTGGCGCTCGCGCTGGGGACGAGCTCAGCCGAGGCGCAGGCCATGCGCCCGTTCGCCACGTACCGTCAGCTGCATGGCGAGACCCGCCTTGGCGCCAGGCTGGAGTATGCCGCCGGGAGTCTTCGAATCGGGCCGGGCCAACCGGCCGACCTCTACCGGATGGACCTCTCCTACGACGAAAATCGATTCGTGCCGCTGAGCGATTTCGATGCGACAGGCGGGTCGGTTCTTCTAGGCCTCAGAGCAGCGGGCGATGCCGGCGTGCGCGTCGTCTCTCGAAATCAGCTGCAGCAGGTGGCCGCGGTCGCATTCTCACCCCGGGTGGACCTGGCCCTCGATCTCACGCTCGGGGCCGTAGATGCCGACGTCGAGCTCGGTGGGCTCAGGGTCAGCACGCTGGATCTCAAGACCGGGGCCAGCCGGAGCGTGGTTCGGTTCTCCCAACCCAATCTCGCCCGCTGCCGCAGCGCTCGTTTCAGCGCGGGCGCCGCGGAGCTCTCGGTGATTGGCCTGGGAAACAGCCGCTGTGACGACATCGAGTTCGAAGGCGGCGTCGGCAGGGTGACGCTCGATTTCAGCGGGTCGTGGACCTCGAGCGCACGGGTCCAGGTAAAGATGGCCATCGGCGAGCTCACGCTCCGCTTGCCACGCAAGGTTGGCGTTCGGATCGCGATGGACAAGTTCCTCTCTCGCTTTGCGCCCGCCGGCCTGGTGCTCCGGGGAAACGAGTTCGTGTCGCCCGGCTACGACCGCTCCCAACGGAAGCTGGATCTCGATCTCACGACGGCGATGGGGGGGGTGAACGTGGAATGGGTGGA
>JAXDMF010000294.1:0-4277 GCA_034666205.1 Gemmatimonadales bacterium | reverse complement strand
ACCAGCGATCGAACCCCTGCTGCGTGGCTCGGATCCACGATGACGGGCAGGTGAGTGCGCTCCCGTACCAGCGCCACGGCGTTGAGGTCCAGGGTGTGCCGGGTGGCTCGCTCGAATGTCCGGATCCCCCGCTCGCACAGTACCACGTTGGGATTTCCCTCGGCGAGTACGTACTCCGCCGCCATGAGCCACTCCTCGATGGTGGCCCCGGCCCCCCGCTTCAGCAGGATCGGCTTTCCGCTCCGGCTGGCGGCTCTGAGCAGGCTGAAGTTTTGCATGTTCCGCGCGCCGATCTGGAGCATGTCGGCGAAATGGGCTACAACCGGCACTTCCTCCCAGCTCAGCACCTCGGTGACCACCGGAAGCCCGGTGCGCTCCCGCGCATCGGCCAGGTATCGCAGGCCTTTGACGCCGAGTCCCTGAAAATCGTAGGGTGAGGTGCGCGGCTTGTAGGCACCGCCTCGGAGCATGTCCCCGCCCGCCCGGGCCACCGCAGCCGCGGTCTCCAGGATCATGGCCTCACTTTCGACCGAGCATGGGCCCGCGATGAGCACCGGCGATTCGGCCCCGAAGCGCACATCCAGGACCGAGACGACGGTGCCATCCGGGTGCCGCCTCCGGTCGACCAACGGGATGGCCGGCTTTTCCACCCGGTGCGCCGGTGGCGGGACGGGAACGGAAAGCCGCGATCCTTCGGTCCAGGCCTCATAGGTGCCCAACACGATCAGCTTGTTGGCGAGTGCCTCGATCTCCTCCAGCGCTTCGGCTACGCGCGGGTCGCTGGCCGAGCCTTCCACGTCTACATAGAAACGGTACGTCCATGGTGCCGAGCGCTCGGGTCGCGATTGCAGCGCCATCAAGTTGACTCCTCGCGCGCCGAATGCCTGCAGCGTGAGGGCGAGCATGCCGGGCTTGTGGTCTACCAGCACGATGAGCGAGGTCTTGTAGCGACTCGGACCGGGCGAGCGCAGACTGTCAGCCAATTCCGCGCGGGTGAAGGTGAGGAATCGGGTCTGATTCGTCGGGTCGTCTTCGATGTGCTCCGCCAGCGGTACCAAGCCATGCGCATCCGCTGCCGGCCGGGCCGCAATCGCGGCGAGCACCGGGTTCTTTTCCTGCGCAACAATCTCCGCACTCCCAGCGGTGTCCCACGCACTCACCAGCTCCGCGTCCGGCAGATGCTCGGACAGCCAGACCCGGCACTGGCCCAGCGCCACGGGATGCGAGAGTACCCGGCGAATGCCGGAGAGGGGCGCGCCCGGCAGTGCCATGATGGTGTGGTGCACCGGGTGCAAGATTTCGTGGGTCAGCCGCAGCGCACCATCGCCAAATGCCTCGTGCAGAAGGTCGTATGTGGTGGTGACCGAGCCGATGAGGGAGTTCTCAATCGGCAAGCATCCGGCACTGGCCCGACTTTCGCGAACCGCCGCCACCACATCCTTTACCTCGCGACACGGCAGGGGCTCGAGGTCGGGCCAGCGCCGGCGCGCTGCGGCTTCGCTGAACGATCCGTAAGAGCCCTGAATAGCCACACGCATGGTCGTGCTCCCGAGGGAGAATACAAAAGCCCCACCGGATCAATCCGGCGGGGCGTCGATGGTTCGGGCGGGGAAGGGCTTAGCGCACTCTACCGGCACCGGACGGGCATCGAGCCCTGCCGGAGATGGTAAAGAAGAACCGATAGCTGCGCGCGGGAACCATGCATCGAACCTACGGCCCGGCTTAGAGCCTTGTCAAGAGGAGTTATCTTTTCACGTGCTCCGCGCTCACCTCGGTCTCGCCCGCCTTGTCCTGGGAGTTCTGGTTCTGGCCACTCCGGCCGGCGCCTGGGCTCAGGGGCTTCCGTCATTCGCTCCCCTGAATCCCATCAGCAGCTCGCGGAGCGGCCTCTACTTTCAGCCATTGCGCGAGCCTGCTCCTGGCCGTTGGGCCACTGCAATGGCCCTGGACTACGCCAGCGTCATCGAATACAACCAACTGCCGCAAGCAGACTACGTGCTCGACTCCGAGGTCCTCCGCATGAGTCTGGGCCTCAGCCGTGATCTTGGAGCGCGCACCTTTCTCATGGTGGAAGCCTCGGCGGGCGGCGCCTATGCCGGGTTCATGGACGGCTTCCTCGACTGGTACCACAGCGCGCTCGGCATCAGAGTGAGCGAGCGGGACAAGCGGCCGCGGGATCGATTTCTCTACGAGATAACCTTGCCGGATGGCCGGACGGTCCAAAGGTCCCGGAGCAACTTGTTCCTCGACGACTTGAGGGTTGGGCTGGGCTTCCGACCCAGCTTGGGGTTCCAGACGGTCGTGTCGCTTACGGTCCCCACGTCCACCGGGCCGGTGGGCTATGGCCGTGGTGTGCCGTCACTGAATCTGCTGAATACCGTGGGAGCCGTGCTCAATCCGCGGGTGCATTATGAGGGTAGCCTGGGTCTGGGGTATACCCCGACCAACGGCAGTTTGGCGGGACTACAGCGGGAACTCTTTGTGGCGGTTACGTCGGGGGCACGAGTCATGGTCTGGGGGCACAACTCGGTGTTCGCCAACCTGTTCTACCACAGTCCCTATTACCACGGTACCACCCTGCCGTCGCTGGATCGGCGGGAGCTCTCCCTGGATTTCGGCTGGATAGTCCAGACCAGGACCGCAGGCGAGTGGCGGGTCGGCATGACCGAGGACTTGGAGCCGGGAGGTCCCGGAGTCGATCTGGTGCTTCGATTCGGCAGGACGTTCTAGCGCTGGGCCGTTACTTGGGGACGGGGAAGAGAAACTGCTCCATGTTCTGGAATAGGAACTCCTTAGCCTTTGGCTCGCGGAGGTTCAATCCGTAGTGATTGATTAATTGCTGCTGGTTCTTGAGCCACTCGGCCCAGCATACGCTGCAGATCTCCTCGAACGCACGACGGCCCAGATCGTTCTGAAAGGGCTGGAAAGCCATCCGCTCGCGGTCCAAGCCACACCGGGTACAATGCAGGGTAACCATGTAGGGCAAGATAGGTATCACTTAAAATGTGATCCAGTCTATAGGGCGATTTCGTACAACACAGTAGTATGGTTCAGGGAGCGAGACGATGTCTCCCTTCGCCGTCCCGTAAGGCCCGGGCTCCGCTGGCAGTACCGAGTCCGGTGCCGATTCCGAATACGAGGGCGGTGCCCAGCGTCACCAGGGGAAGAAGGACCGCCGGCCAGGCCACCAGGGCGGCTATGCAACCGGCGACGAAGGGGGCGAAGGGAGACTGGACCGCATCCACGAACCGAAGACGACGCCGGACGAAGCTCCGTGCAAGGATGAATCCGGCAATTCCGGCGGCGAGCGTTATAAGTAGATGTGGCATGGTGACTTCCCTCGGTTGAAGTCGATCTGAAGCGTTACAGTACGAAACGTAAGTGGGAAAGATTCATCGCCGCTCGTCGTAGGGCTGGGTGACGTGGTACGCGAATCGCGGCAAATTTCAGTGTCCTTGGCTAAGCTCTTTCATTGAAGGAGCCCAACAATGCCTACACATCCGACAGTATTGGTGCCGAACATTGGTCCCATGGACCATGCGTGGGACCTGCTGGGCGAGTGGCAGGCCGAGTTTGAGTTGCCCGAAGCCGATTCGCCGGTGCACGGGAAGGTCACATTTCGGTCGTGGACAGATGCCGAGCTCCAACTGGACCCAGTCGAAGCCGCCATCGCGGGGATCCCATCCAGCGTGCCGCTGGAGCGGGCCAGCGAGATTCATCTGACCGACGCCGGCGGCGGTGCGCTGCAGTGGGTGCTCCATGCCCCGTCCACGAATTGGTCGCTCCAAGCCACTCTATGGCCCGGCTCATTACACCTCTTCGTGCACGATGCGGACGATGACGAAGAGCAGCTGTACCGAGCCCGAGCGACCCGCGACCAGGAGTATTACCGGCGAAAGTATCCGTTGGAAATCAAGTAATGCGGCTGATGGCCTGCTGCGCCCGTCACCCGGTGGTGACGGGCGCTTCGTTTGGCGGTCGACCTGTCTTCCCGTGAGAAGCTGAATGGAACTGAGGGCGATGGAGCTTGCGTTGACCGGCTTCGGCGCTGCTGCAACACCGGCGCGGGTTGAGATCCTGACACTATCGCCGGTCGACCGGATCAAGCGAGCCGCCGTGATCTTCGGAGCTGCCCTGCTCGGCGCCGCCATCGCGATTCCCATCCCACTGGTCCACTTCGTCCTGGTGCCGGCGGCGCTGATCCTCGGCGCCGTGTTTGCCCTGTTGAGGCTGCGTCAGCAAGAGATTTTCCGCTCGGCGGGGGGCCGCTGCCCCTT
>JAXDMF010000293.1:0-10549 GCA_034666205.1 Gemmatimonadales bacterium | reverse complement strand
GCAACTACAGAGCCGCGGTAGCCGGTTTGGAAGACGATGGCGATCACGATGTCATTGCCCGGTGCGCGATCCCCCAGCTTTCGGTCGAAGGTGAGGATCTTGTAGAGCAGCGGGATCTGGATCTCCGCGGGAGCATCCATGTCCTGAGCCTGCAATGAGCCAGGCAATCCTCCTAGCACCGGGATCAGAAGGAGCGACCATGACGGAAGCATCCTCATCGGAACCCCCCGAAGTGGTAGCCCAGCCGCACGGTTATGAGACGTCCATTCTGGGGGATGGTGGTCTGGACATGCTCCGTTCCACCGGGATAGCCGTACCGGCGGTTCAACAGGTTCAGGCCCCGGACCGAGAGCTCCAGCCGGTGGCCGATTCCGCTCCCTTGGGGCCGCCAGACGAGATTGGCGTTGGATAGAACTGCCGCGTCGGTGCGGGTTCCCGACATCGTGGCCCGCGAGGATTCGTAGTGCATTTCCACGGCGAGCATGAGACCGGTGGTCACCGTGGCGGCCACCCCCAGCTTCACAAGATGAGACGGCGAATTAGTGAGCATCGCGCCCTGGTTGGCCCCCGATGCTTCCTCGGCCCGCTGCCAGGTGTAGTTCAGATACCCGCGGGTTCCCTCGGCCACCCTGGCGTCCACCGATATCTCGAGACCGTTGGCCGAAACCGAGGCGATGTTCTTGTACGCAAAAATCGCGGAATTTGAGTCCTGCTCGACGACATCGATCAGATCTTCGACCGTATAGTGATAAACCGACGAGGTAACCATCACCGCCGAGCTCAGGCTCTGAATCCAGATCAATTCAGCGAGACGGAGCCGCTCGGGGGCCAGAGAGCCGGCGGCGGAATCGGGGAAGGCAGCCTCGTACATGCTCGGCGCCCTGAATGCGGTGCCGTACATGGCCTTGAAGGTGGTCCCGCGCCGGGGATCATAGATAATCGCCATCCGTGGAGTGGTAGCATCCTGCTCAAAGGAGCTCTCGTCGTGCCGCAGTCCGAGGAGCAGGGTCAGATTCGACCGCAGCTGGATTTCGTCCTGGGCATATAGCGAAAGGGTGGAGTAGGGCCGGTCGATGGCCAGTGTCGTCGGACCATCCGCCGGGATTTGATAGTGCACCCGCGGGTTCCAGCGATACTCGGCTCCCACCGTCACCCGGTTGCTGGCGACGGGGTCCCAGTGCAACGCCGTCTCGGTGCCCAGCACCCGGTGGGAGCCGCTTTCCGAATAGTTGCTATCCCCAGGAGATGGATAGGCACCGAACGCGGAGTACCCGTCGAAATAACCCCGGGCCGTCAGATGAAATGTCTCCGAAACCGCGCCGTCGAACTTGGCCTCGAGAAATCCGCTGGCGTCACGAGTGCGAGCCCTGGGGTCGTCGAAGATCATGCCGAAGGAGGCGGTCGATATCCCCCTGCTCCGAGCTCCGAAGCGTCCACGCACCGACAGTGGCCCCGAACGCCCCGAGACTGCAATTCCCGCGCGGCGCTCCCAGTCCAGATCGTGCGCCACGCCATTGTTGGTCGTCGGATCATCAAACTCCGGATAGTACACGTCTGCTCCACTTGCATCCTCCAGCAAGCCCGAGAGTGCCACGGACGTGCGATTTCCCAGCTGTCTCCCGAAGTGGACCGACCCTCCCTGCTGGCCATGGGCTCCGGCTTCGAAGCTCACAAGACCACCGTCTATATCCCCAAGATCACGGGTAATCACATTGACCGTGGCGAACATCGCTCCGGTGCCGTACAGCACAGACGCCGGACCCCGGAGCACTTCAATCCGCTCTACGCTCTGAAGGTTGATGACCTGTTCTCCTCCCAATGCGCTCGAACCCCAAATGCTTTCGTTCGTGGTGTGGCCATCGATCAGCATGACGATGCGATTGTTGTAGTCGCTGGGGCGCCCGAAACCGCGTACGCCGATATACGAATAGTTGCGGTCGTTGCTGGTATAGATCCCGGCCATGCTCTCCAGTACTTCATCCAGCGTACGGTACCCAAAACGCAGGATGTCCTCAGCCGTGATGATGGTGACTGAGCCTGCCACCTCGCGGGTCGTCTGCGGGTACTTAGCCGCGGTGCTGACCACACTCCGGGACCTGGCCACGGTATTGACCGGTGTGTTGAGCAATGAATCGAGAGCCTGGAGGACGCTTGGAGAGGAATCCTGCGCCGATGCGATTCCCGATGCCACACAAAGCACCAATGCGGCGCCAGGAAGACTCCGGAACAGACCACAACACTGGGCGGCGATGCTCCGACGGGTATCACTCGGCATTTAGAACTCGTATCCCAGGCGGACCATCACGGCGCGTCCGTCCTGCTCGATGGCCGGTTGGACGTGTTCCGTCCCGCCGGGGTAGGCGTATCTTTTGTTGAAGAGATTGGTCAGGCGAACCGCGAGATCAAAACCTTCAATGTGAGCGACGCCACTGGTTGCACCCGCCCGTCCGAACGGATGGACCTCGAGGTTGAGATTGGTAATGAGGAAGGGATCGGTTCGGGTGGCTTGCACGGTTCTCCGCCCTGACTCATAGCGGAGTTCCGCCGCCACCGAGACCCGCGCGGTGACCTCTTCAGCGAGTCCGGCCTTGAGCAAATGATCGGGCGAATTGGTAAGCTGGATTCCGGTCGCATGGTCCTGCGCGCGTCCGATACTGTAGTTCAGATATCCATGCAAGTGACGTGCCGGTCTGACGTCGAGCGTGGTTTCCATTCCCAGTGCTCGGACCTCCCCGAGATTGCTGTAGTAGAGACGTCCCACGCTGTCGCTCACCACGTCTATCAAGCGGTCCACATCGTATCGGTATAGCGAGGACGTCAGCAGCCCACTCTTTCCCAGTCGCTGCATCCAGATGAGCTCGGCCATCGTCAGTCGCTCGGCTTTGAGCTGCTCGCCGGTTGCCGGCAAGGCCGATTCATAGAGGCTGGGAGCGCGAAATGCGCGGCCGTACATCGCTTTGAGTGTGGTGCCCGAGTTCGGATGGTAGATCATCGCGACCCGGGGGGTGGTCGCCCCGCCGGCGACGGAGCTCTCGTCGTGCCGGGCGCCCATCAAGAGGGAAAGCTTATCCAGGATCTGAAAATCGTCTTGCAGATAGAGCGAGACGACCGAGAACGACTGGTCGAGAACGAAAGACTGAATGCTTTGGTCCCACGTCTCGAACTTGGTACGGGCATTCCAACGGTATTCCCCGCCCGCCGTCACCCGGTTGCGCGGCACGGGATCCCATCGCCAGGCCGCCTCGGCCCCCAGAATCCGATTCGACGCTCGCTCGAGAAAGAGATCGCCTGAAAAAGGATAGGTACCGTCGTAGTAGTAATTGTCGTAGTAGGTTCGGGCCATGAGATGGTGCACGGCGGAGAGGTCGTGATCGTACTTGAGCTCCAGGTATCCGCGCGTATCGTGAACCAGAGCCAGCGGGTCGTTGAAGATCATGCCGAACGATGCCGTGGGAATGCCCTTCACCCGGTAGGTGTACTGGCTGTGCAGGCTCAGGTCTCCCAGCTTGGCGGAGAACACTCCACCCGCGCGCCGCTGGTAATCGAGGTTGTGGGCGATGCCGTTGTGGGTGGCGGGCGAGTCGAATTCCGGGAAATACAGGTCGCGGCCATCCCGGTTTTCCACCATCGCGGACATGGCAACGTCGCCGCGCGAGCCCAGGGCGAATCCACCCCCGGCGGTTGCCGACTGCCGCCCGTAATTACCCCCGCCGACTTCGAATCGAGCGCCCTGAAGCGCGCTGCCGGACTTGGTGATGACGTTGATGACCGCGAACATGGCCCCGGTTCCGTAGAGGGCGGAGGCGGGTCCGCGGATGACTTCGATCCGGTCCACCGCTCGGAGATCGAGAACCATTTCCTCGCCCAGCATCCCGAGGCCCCAAATGCTTTCGTTGGTCGAGTGGCCGTCCATCAAGAGGAGAACACGATTGTTGTAGTCGGTCGGCCGGCTGAAGCCGCGTGTTCCCACTAGGGCATAGTTGCGGTCGTAGGAGGTGTAGATGCCCGCCATGCTCTGGAGCACGTCCTCCAGGGTGCGGTACCCAAATCGTCGGATATCCTCCGCGGTCACAATGGAAACGGAACCGGAGACCTGCCGGATGTCCTGGGCATACTTGGCGCCGGTGCTGATCGGTGTGCTCAGCAACCCATCGAGGTCTTGAACGTGGCTTTGCGCGGAATCCTGCGCCGATGCCGTTACCGACATGGCACCAAGTGCCAATGCGGCGCCAGCAAGCCTCCGGAGCGGACGAAACCACTCCCCGGCGATGCTCAGATGCCGAGGGGCGAGATGCTTCGACATGTGTGCTCCTTAGACCAGTCGCCTCCGGCGAACCCAAGGCTCGGACCGATTGCGGGAGTAGCTGGGGGGTCGAGCGAGGGCGTCGCCAGCCGGTGAGACGTCCAGGGGAGCACGGACACCGCTGCTTAGCACCATCGATTCCTGCACCTCGGGCCGACTGCACAGCTCGGCCACCGCCGGATCGAACGCGCTCCCGCTCATCGCTGCGATGGCGGCAAGCACCTGATGGATGGGCCAAGCCTTGCGATAGACTCGGTCGTGCACCGTCGCATCGAAGAAATCCGCCACGGCTACGATGCGAGCGGCGGAGGGGATCGCCGGTCCCAAAGTACGATGCGGGTAGCCTTTCCCGTCCCACCGCTCGTGGTGGGAGAGCGCGATCTTCTCGGCCAGCTGGATGACGCTCGAGCGCCCACCCGACAGGATCTTGGCCCCGATCGTGGTGTGCCGCTCCATGATCTTTCGCTCGCCGACGGTCAGGATGCCCGCCTTGCCGAGAATCGCGTCTGGAATGCCGATCTTCCCTACGTCATGCAGAGGCGCGGCGAGTCCCAGCAGGGCGGCTGCGGAATCGCTCCAGCCCATGGTGCTGGCCAGGAGCTCCGATAGCGCTCCCACTCGCTGGGTGTGGCGGCCGGTCTCGTCGTCCCGGAACTCGGCGGCCAGCGCCAGCCGCGCGATCGTATCCAATTGCGCGGTATCCAGCTCAGCCGTGCGCTCACGGACTTTCCGCTCCAGCTCGTGGGTGTGCTCCGCGACCTGGCGATGCAGGGACCGAGTTGCGAGGAGGTTCTTGATCCGGATCAGCACTTCGTGCATGTCGAATGGCTTGGCAACGAAGTCAGACGCTCCCATGGCCAGCGCCCGCTGACACGCCTGGGGCGAGTCATCCCCGGTCAGCATCAGGATGGGGAAATACTCGGATGTGGGCATCCCGGCCCGGAGGCGCTTCATCACGGCCACCCCGTCTATCTCGGGCATGTGGAGGTCCAGCAGCAGGATGTCGGGTTCGATCTCGGCGAACCGCGCAATGGCAATCCTTGGATCGGTGATCGCCGTGACCTGGTGGTAGCCCGCGACAGCCAATACGCGCTTCAGGACCTTCACATTGCCTGGCTCGTCGTCGATGATCAGGATGCGCGCGTCGGGGTTGCTGGCGGCGATCATGTCGGGTAGCTCCTCGCCATCAGAATGCATCTCATCGTCGGTCGGGGAGAGAAGCCGAATCGAGGACCTCTCGGACCTTATGGGCCAGGGATTCGGGGGTGAACGGCTTCTGGAGGTAGGCTATGCCCGGCCTGAGCACCCCGTGGCGCACCACGGCATCGTCGGTGTAGCCCGACATATAGAGCACCTTCATCTCGGACCTGTGTCCGGTGAACCGCTCGGCCAGCTCGCGGCCGCTCATTCCCGGCATCACGACGTCGGTGAGCAGCAGATGAATCGGACCAGGGACGGAGCGGGCGAGCGCGAGCGCCTCTTTGCCGTCCGGGGCCTCGAGGACGGTGTAGCCATAGCGCTCCAGTATCTGACGCGCCATGCCCCGCAATGCCGGCGCATCCTCGGTGAGCAGGATTGTTTCGGTGCCGAGGAGCGAGGCGGTGCTCGCCACCGGCGGGCTCGCCATGGGAGGTTCGTCAACTCGCGGCAGATAGATCCTGAAGGTCGCGCCTTGTCCCGGCTCGCTGTACACCCAGATGAACCCACCGCTCTGCTTGACGATCCCGTACACCGTGGCCAGGCCCAGGCCGGTGCCCTTCCCCAGTTCCTTGGTAGTGAAGAACGGCTCGAAGATCCGGGCCCGCGTCTGATCGGTCATCCCGATGCCGGTGTCGCTCACCGCCAGTAGCGCGAACCGTCCAGGGATGGCCGGCCAGTGGGTTCGCGCGTAATACTCCCCCAGTTCGACCGCCGAGGTCTCCAGGGTCAGCTTGCCGCCGTCAGGCATCGCATCCCGGGCGTTGACGGCAAGGTTCATGATGACCTGCTCGAGCTGGCTGGGGTCGATCTTCACCGTCGCCGGCGCCTCGCTCAGTACGGCCACCAGCTCCACGTCTTCGCCGATCAAACGTTTGAGCATCTTCTCAGCGCTGGCCACCACCTCTTCGATCGTCACCAGCTTCGGCTCAACCACCTGCTGGCGGCTGAAGGCCAGGAGCTGCCGGGTCAGCGCCGCCGCTCCCTGGGCCGCTTTCCGGATCTCCTCCAGATTGTCGCGGCGCGGATCGCGCTCCTCGGTGTCCATCAGCAGCAGCTCGGTGCAGCTGGTGATGACGGTGAGCTGGTTGTTGAAGTCGTGCGCGACGCCCCCGGCCAGCCGTCCCACCGCCTCCATCTTCTGGGCCTGGCGGAACTGCTCCTCGAGCTGTCGCTTCTCTGTCACATCCCGGAGCGCCGTGAGCCGCACCGGGCGGCCGGCGATGCGGTGGCTCTTTGCCGTGGCCTCGAGCAGGATCCTGGTGCCGTCCTTCCGTTTTCCGACCAGCTCGTAGCTCCCTTCGATCCCATCGATCTTCCGCTGCCGGACCGCTTCGACCGATTCGTCGGCGACGAAGTCGAGCATCGGCCGCCCTTTCACCTCGTCCAGGGTATAGCCGAACATCTCTGCGAATCCCTGATTGGCTTCGCGCACTACCCCCTCTTCGGTGATGTCGATGGCGTCGAACGACGCCTCGATCACCTTGCGGTAGAGCGCTTCGCTCTCGGCCAGCGCCTCCTCGGCCCGTTTGCGCTCGGCGATGTCCTCCTGCGTTGCCAGGAAGTGGGTCACCGTGCCCTGCGGGTCCCGCACGGGGGAGATCGTCACCGAGTGCCACGTCAGGGTGTCGTTCCTGGTCCGATTCTGGAGTTCTCCGCGCCACACCTGTCCCTGTTGGATGGTCTGCCACATGTCCTCATAGACCTCGGGCGGGGTCTGACCCGACTTGAGCAGCCGGGGACTCTGCCCGAGAGACTCGAGAGCGGAGTGACCCGTCATCTCCACGAACCGCTGGTTCACGTATTCGATTCTGCCGGCGGTATCCGTGATGATCACCGAGGCCGGGCTTTGGTCCACTGCCAGGGTCAGCCTCCGGATCGTGTCCTGCGCGCGGGCACTTTCCTCCCGGGCATGCCTCTCCTCGAGAACCCGGCGTACGACGAGCGGAAGACGGGCCAGGTTTTGTTTGATGACGTAGTCGGCAACTCCCTGTCTCAGGCAGTCGACGGCGAGCTCTTCGCCCAACGTGCCGGTCACCAGGATGAGCGGGACCTCTCCCCTGTATTCCTGCACAACCGCCAGCGCCCCCATGCCAGTCCAGCCCGGCAGCCGGTAATCGGCCAGGACGACGTCGTAGGTATTGGCGCGGATCTGGGTCTCGAAGTCGGCCTGGGTAGCCACCACGTCGGCGCGCACGTCGAATCCACCGCGGTCGAGCTCGGCCAGGCAGAGCTCCACGTCTACATCGGCGTGCTCGAGCAGAAGCAGATGCAGGGGCTCGCTCATCGGCCCTCTCCGCTGAACGCGCGGGGTGGGGCCGGCTCGTTCACCGCGAGCCAGTACGCTCCGAGCTGGTGCACGGTCTGCCGGAAGCGCTCGAACTGAACCGGTTTCTGGACATAACTGTTGGCGCCCAGGTGGTAACCCCGTACTACATCGTCTTCCAGGCGGGACGACGTGAGGAGCACGGCCGGAATGGCGCGAGTGCGGGGATCCAGCTTGACCTGCTCGAGCACCTCCAGGCCGCTCACCTTGGGAAGCTTGATGTCCAGGAGAATCAGCCTGAGGGGAGCCTCGAAGGTCCGCTGCGCGTACCCAGCCCGGCAAAGGAGAAAATCCAGAGCCTCCTCGCCGTCGTGCACGTGGTGAATGCGCCCCACGAGATCCTCTCCCAGCGAGAGCATAATCAGCTCCGCGTCCGCCAGGTTGTCGTCAGCCAGCAAGACCTCCACTTCCGGTGCTCTCATGCCGGCTTGGCAGCCGAGCCGGCGCCTCGGTGGGCCAGGGTAAACGAGAAGGTGGCGCCGTGGTCGGGCTCCGCTTCGGCCCAGATCTCACCGCCATGTTTGTGGATGATGCGCTGCACCGTGGCGAGCCCCACGCCACTGCCCTCGAACTGGTCCGCGCGATGGAGCCGCTGGAACACCCCGAACAGCTTGTCCGCGTACTTCATGTTGAACCCCACTCCATTGTCCTGGACGGCGATCGTGCACCGGCCATTGCTCCCGGTGCACCCCACCGCGATCTTCGCCACCTCGCGCGGCCGGGTGTACTTGATGGCATTCGAAAGCAGGTTGGTGAACACGATCTTGAGGAGCCCCGGATCGCACTGCACTATGGGCAGCGCGCCGATCGTCCACTGGATCTTGCGATCGCCCCAGTCGGCCCGCAGCTCACTGACGGTATCGTTCACCAGGGTATCCAACGGCGTGGCGCTGGTGTGCATGTCTTGCCGCCCCAGCTGAGCCAGATTGAGCAGATCATCCACCAGCCGCCCCATGTGCTGGGTGCCTTCCTGGATACGGCGGAGATAGTGCTGTGACTTGGCGTCGAGCGCCGGCCCGGCGTGCTCCACCAGGATCCGGGAAAAGCCGTCGATCTGGCGCAGCGGGGCCCTGAGATCGTGGGAAACCGAATAGGTGAACGTCTCCAGTTCCCGGTTGGCCGCCGCAAGCGCGGCCGTGCGGTCTGCAACCCGGTGCTCGAGGCTTTCGTTCAGCTGGCGGACCCGGGTTTCGGACAGCACGAGCTCCCGTTTACCCCGCTGCCGCTCCATGGCGTACCGGATGGTCCTCCAGATGAGATTGCCGTCAACCTGCCCTTTCACCAGAAAATCCTGGGCTCCCAGTTGCACCACGGTGAGCGCAATGCTCGGATCACCCACACCGGTGAGGACAATGATCGGGAGGGTAGGAGTCTGGGCGTGAACCGAGGTGAACGTATTCACCCCGCTGCTGTCGGGCAGCCCAAGGTCGAGCAGGAGCACATCGATTCCCCCCGCGCAGAGGCGGGCAAGCGCGGAGGCCAGGCTGTTGGCGACTGTGAGCGAGAACGGGACAGCGCCGGCCCTGGAGAGCATCTCCTGCACCAGGCGCACGTCGCCCGCGTTGTCCTCCACCAACAGAATCTCGATGGGCACGAGGCCCGCGGGTGCCATGGTCAGGCCATCATGGTCGCGGCCATGGTCGGCCGAGATGCAAGTGCGGGTGCTGAGGTGAAGAGGTGGTGCCGGGAAGGGCGAGCACGACGGGCTCAGCTAGGAGAGCGCCTAACAAAACCTGGACGAGACCCTGATCGAGGACCGGCAGTGGCGGTGGTTGTGGCCGGGTCATCGGTATTCTCCTTCGCCGCGTATCGCGAGTATCAGGAGAACCGGTTGCGCAGTATTTCCATGACGCCATCGCGGAAATGATCCTTCAGGTAAGTTCGCTCCTGATTCATCCCGCGGAGGTCGCGGACCGTGGCTCGTCAGGACGACACAGTCAACGGCTGGGAGTTATGCTGGGGGAAGGACCGGAACACCTGCCTCTGAGCTTAACCCGTGGGGGGGGGAGCCACCATCGGGAAGAGCCTGAGGCCGGGGACCAACGCGGCTACGGTCGGCGACTTATCGAATTGAGAGCATCGCCGGGGGGGTCCCCATCGCCTCCCTGACCGGCGGAGACGATTCCCACTCGAACCGCGTAACGGACCAGCCCGGCCAGATCGTGAATACCGGTGCGATGCATGACCTGGGCCCGGTGGGTCTCCACAGTCTTGACGGACAGGCGCAGCCGTCGGGCGATTTCCCGGGTGGAGCACCCAACGGCCAGCATCTGCAACACCTGACGCTGGCGCTTGGACAGACGTCGCAGTGATTCCCGCAGCTTGATGGCCGTGACGATGGCCGGGGCCAGCCCGCTGAGCTCAGACTTGCGGATGAAGTCCGTGGCTCCCGACCGCAAGCATTCCGTGGTGGATTGCTCGAACGCTCCGGCCACGAGCAGAAAGGGAGCCTCAGGGAGGCGGGCCTGGGTGAGTCGGAGCGCGTCGAGGGCGTTGAAGTCGGCAATAGCGTGGTCGGAAATAACCACGTCGGGAATGAATGTGTCGAGCGCGTCGGCGAATGCCTGCCGGCTGTCGACTCGCAGCACGGTACATCGGGGATCCAAGCGCCCGAGCGCGTGGGTCACGAGATCTGCGTCGCGCGGATCATCCTCGAGGAGCAGGATCCTGAGCAGCGGTAACGGCTGACTGTGCATGGGTGTACGCAACGCTAAGCAAGTGGA
>JAXDMF010000292.1:0-10772 GCA_034666205.1 Gemmatimonadales bacterium | reverse complement strand
GCGAAGATGGAGCGGTCGCCGGTGAAGGCGTGGCTTCCGAACGCGCGAGGACCGCTGCCCAGACCGAGGTCGAATTCCTCGCCGGGGACCGGATTCCTGAGCCAGCCACCCTCGAGGTGCATCACGGCAACATGGCGAGGGGCTGGCTGGAGCACGACCGTACCGGCGAGCTGAACCGAACCGGAGTCGAGGCCCGCCCCAGAGTACAAACCATTGGCCCCGGCGTCCACATAGGCGAACCCGCCCGGCAGGGTGGCACCGACTCGGCCATTCACCGATGGGCCAATCCCGTCCCGCTGGTACCCGAACGCCCGCGGAGCCAGCTGGAGCCCAGCCCGCACCGTGAGACCGATGTCCACATCCTCCTCCCGGCCAAAGCCGGCGTAGCCACGGGTGACGATGAACCTGGCCCGGTTCCCTACCAGGTAGGGCCCGAGTGACCCGGTGACCGTCTTCGAGAACGGCGCGGTGGAAGCCTCCGGCCGGAAGTCGTCCCGCTGCACCTGGCCCATGAGTCCCATACGCAGGAAGCCCGCGCTCGACGCGTGCACCGCCCATGCCGCGGAGGCGCGTACCCGGCTGAAGCGGCGAGACAGAGTGTCGAGTGCCACCTTCTGTCCCTCGAAAAAGCGGAGGACCCGCTCCCGATGATCTTCGGCCTCGAAACGGAATGCCCGGGGCGAGGTGAGCGCGAAAAAAGGCCGGTCGATGGCGATGGCGCCCATTCTGCCGTCCGAGCGATTCTCGTACTGTAGCCCGAGACCAACGGTGCCCAGGAACATGCGGGGGCGTCGAAACAAGAGTGCCACGGTGGACCGGTCCGGGTCCTTCCGGTATCGCACTGCCGCGGTCGAGGCCGTTCCCAACAGGTTGGTTTCCACCAGCCCGATGGTAAAGGCCACCTGGCCGCCGGTGCTGCGGAATCTCCAGTCCGCCTGGGTGCTCCACCCATCCTTCGTAAGCACCCGAAGCATGAGCCCGGTCGGCGTGCGCACCGAGTCGATCTGCACTCGCCGGAAGATCCCCAGCGCGCGGAGGTTCCGTTCCGATTCCGCCACCAATGCGGAGTCGTACGGCTCGCCGACCTGGAACAGGAGCTCCCGCCGGATGATGGCGGGGCGAGTCTGGAAGTGCAGCCGATTGGCCAGCCGGGCCAGCCAGCTCCGCTCGTTGGGATCGAAGATGTCACGTCGATGGAGCTGAACGCCGCGAATGATCGCATCCGGGTTGGTGGCCGGTCCGGAATCCACCGTACCCTGGGCGTAAAGCGTGAAGGGCAGAAACAATGCCGCCAGTGGCAGGAGAAGCCGAAAATGCAAATGAACCCCGGGTAAAAAGCGTGTGCGGTGCCGGAACATAAACTGGGCTCAGCCCAACTCGGCCACGCTCTCGAGTATGCGGTCCGGCAAGATGCCGCTCTCCCTGAGGGCGGCCTCCCGGTACTTGCCGGTGCGAACCAGCCATCCCTGTAGCCCTGAGCGCTGGGCACCCTCGACGTCGGACCAGAGATCGTCCCCGACCATGGCGACCGCATCCGCCGGCTCGACCTCGAGGCTCTGAAGCGCGGCTGCATAGAAGCCCGGGCTCGGCTTCCCGGCCACCCTGGCGCTCTTGCCGGTGGCGAACTCGAGCGCCGCCACGAAGGGTCCGGCATCGAGCGCTAAACGCTCCTGGTTCAACCAGTACCGGTCCCTCGATAGGGCGATGAGTTCGGCTCCGGCCATGATGTACTCGAACGCTTCCTGCAACAGGGCATAACTCCAGCGTTCCCCCAAGTCACCCACCATCACCGCCTGGGGCACACAGCTCAGAGGGCGGTTGGACGTGCCCCCGGCCAGCTCCAACCCAGCCATGTCCTCCAAGGCCGGCTCCGGCACGAATGGCGCGACGCACCGGTATCCCGCCGTGCGGGCCATCGCGGTGCCGGCCAGGATGGCGGTAAAGACCTCCTCGGTCGAGACCTCGAAGCCATAGCCTCGGAGCCGCTCGACCAGCATCGCTCGCGAGCGGCTGGTGGTGTTGGTCACCAGGCGGACGGGAGTGTGCTGTCGGCGGAGCCGATCCAGCGCGGCGACCGCCCCCGGGATGGCGGCACCGCCGGAGTAGAGGGTACCATCGAGATCCAGCAGGTACCCCCGTGGCCGGCTCAGAACCCCTCCCACTTATATTCCGAGGCATGCTGCCAATAGCCCCGCTCATCGTGCATACGGCGCTCCTTGCCCGGCTGGCGTCTCCCTACCCGTTCGTCGTGGGAGAGACGCTGCGGTACGATGCCAAGCTCGGCTATTTCCCGGTGGGCGAGGCCACCGTCTCGGTGACCCGGATGGCCAAGGAGCGCGGGAAGCAGAGTTTCGTGTTCACCATGGCCGGCCAGGGAGGGCCGCCCGGATGGCGGGTCCGCTACGACATGACTTCCTGGGTAGGCACCGGACGCTTCAATTCTCTCCGCTTTCATCGGCGACTGGAGCAGGGCGGCAAGATCGAGGAGCACGGGTACGTGATCATTCCCGATTCGGCGCGCTATCGCGAGGAGGGAGTCCCTGGGGACTGGGCCGCTCCCGCCGATCCGCTCGATGAGCTCGCGTTTCTGTATTACTTGCGGGCCGCGCCGCTCCAGGTGGGGCGGACCTACAGGCTGGCCCGCTATTTCAAGACCGGATATAACCCCATCGAAGTGAGTGTCGCCGGCCGCGAATCCATCGCGATGCCGGGCGGCGCGACGACACCCTGTCTCGCTCTCCGGGTCTCCACCCGGGGGACCACGATGCGGGTCTGGCTCACCGATGACACGCGGCGACTGCCGGCACAACTGGAGATCCCGCTGCCCTTCGGGAGCGTGACCCTCACGCTGGTGTCTAGTACCTCCCCAAGTAATTCTCGATCTCCCAGCGGCTGACCTGCAGGTTGTACTGCAGCACCTCGTTGCGCTTGGCCTCGAGAAATCTCTCGGTCAAATGCTCGCCCAGCGCAGCCTTGACCACATCATCTTTCTCGAACATCTCGAGTGCCTCGTGCAAGTCGCGGGGCAACTCGTCGATCCGGTACTTCCGCCGGTCGCGATAGCTCATGGCGAAGATATTCCGGCTTACCGGCTCCCGGGCCGCGAGCTTGTTCTCGACGCCATCGAGGCCGGCCGCGAGCTGCACCGTCAAGGCCAGGTATGGATTGCAGGAGGGATCGGGCATCCGGAGCTCGCACCGGGTCCCCAGTCCGCGGCGGTCGGGAATGCGCACCAGCGGTGAGCGGTTTCGCATCGACCAGGCGACGTTGACCGGGGCCTCGTAGCCCGGCACCAACCGCTTGTAGCTATTGATCAGGGGATTGGTAATGGCGCAGAAGCCACGGGCATGCTGGAGAAGGCCTTCGATGTAGCTCAGGGCGGTCTGGGACAGCTGGTACTCCGCCTTGGGATCGTAGAAGGCGTTTTCCTTGCCTCGAAAGAGCGATTGGTGCGTGTGCATCCCACTGCCGTTGATCCCTTCGATTGGCTTCGGCATGAAGGAGGCGATGTAGCCGAACCGGCTGGCCACGTTGCGCACCACGAACTTGAACGTGGTCAGGTTATCCGCGGTGGTGAGCGCGTCGGCGTACCTGAAATCGATCTCGTGCTGCCCGGTGGCCACCTCGTGATGAGCCGCCTCGACTTCGAATCCCATCTCCACCAGCTGCTCCACGATGACGCGACGGATCTCCTCACCCCGATCGAGCGGTCCGAGGTCAAAGTAGGCCGCCGAATCGTGCGTGATGGTGGTGGGCGACCCGTCCGGTGCTTTCTCGAACATGAAGAACTCGGCCTCGCAGCCGGCCATCATGGCAAAGCCCAGCTTTCGAGCGCGCTCGACCTGCCGTTTGAGGGTGGTGCGGGGACATCCGACGAAGGGTTGCTCGTCCGGGGTGTAGATGTCGCAGAGCAGCCGGGCCACCCTGCCCCCTTCATCGGCGTAGGGAAGGATCCTGAATGTGTGCAGGTCAGGCTTGAGGAGCATGTCGGACTCCTCGATCCGGACGAAGCCCTCGATCGAGGAACCGTCGAACATGATCTCGCCATCGAGCGCCTTCTCGAACTGGCTCCGGGGTACTTCGACGTTCTTGTTCACCCCCAGGATATCGGTGAATTGGAGCCGAAGAAAATCGACGCTGAACCGATGGGCCAGCTTGAGGAGGTCGCCTTTCCCGGACCCGCCCAGGTCCACCGGGAATCCCTCCAGGCTCGGCCGTTCCGACCCGCCGACCGGGGGCTGCTTTCCTTGGACCATACGGTTTCGCTCGAGGGTGTGAACGGTGAACAGTTGGGGAAGGCGTGAACGGTAAACCGTAAACAGTAAACCGGAAAGAGAGTCGCTGAGCGATCTCAGGTAAGGGGGCACACCCGTTTACCGTTCACCGTTCACCGTTTACGCTTCTCTGGATGCCCAATCCCACCTCGCACTCTTGCCCGGCCTGTGGCGCTGCCGCGTCGGGCAACTTCTGCAGCAGCTGCGGCGCCAGCCTCATACCCCGCTCCTGCGGCTTCTGCCATGCGGAGTTGTCGGCCCAGGCGCGCTTCTGTCATCGGTGCGGGCACGCGGTTGCTTCGGGCATCCGTGCGGGTCCGCGGTCCGAGCGGACCGCCTGGCTGGTTGCGGCCGTGCTCTGCGTATTGCTGGTCGGTGGAATCGTCTACAAGGTCTCGGGTGGAGCTCCGGCGGCGCCCGCCCCCGATATGGCGAACACCGGCGCGGACTCCCGGGATCGTACACCGGCGCAGCAGCTTCCAGACCAGGCGCTCCAGGGCAAAGCTCCGGACATCAGCACGATGACGCCGAGAGAGCGGTTCGATCGGCTGTTCAATCGAATCATGCAAGCCGCCCAGCGGGGGGACTCGCTCGAGGTCCGGCGCTTCATCCCCATGGCGCTCGGAGCATACCAGCAGCTCGATGATCGTAACGTCGACGCGCGGTACCATGCCGCGGTGCTCCACCTCGAGGTTGGAGACTTCGCACCGGCGTATGCCCTGGCAGACACCATTCTCCAAGAGTCACCCCACCACCTGTTTGGCTACCTCATCCGGGGCACAGCGGCAGGGTTTCAGGGTGATGCCGCCGCCCGGGCTCGTGCGGAGCGGGACTTTCTGACGAATTATCGCACGGAAATGGCGGCCAACCGGGTCGAGTACCTGGAGCACAAGCCGGCGTTGGAGGACTTCAGAAAAGAGGCGGAGAGGACGGGAAAAACGGGAGAGTCGGGAAGGTCAAGCCGGTAATCCCTCGATTGCCTTTCTCCACCTTCCCGTCCTTCCCGTCCTTCCCGACTTAGATTATCCCGATGCCCAGGACCATCCATGTCGCCCACAGTCCAGACTCCGACGACGCGTTCATGTTCTACGCCTTGGCGGAAGGCAAGCTCGACACCGGGGATCTCCGCTACGTGCACGAGTTATCGGACATCGAGTCGCTCAACCAGCGTGCCCGCCGAGCAGAGCTGGACGTCACCGCCGTCTCCATCCACGCCTACGCCTATCTCTGGCGCGATTATGCTCTGTTGAGCTCCGGCTCCTCCATGGGAGACGGCTACGGCCCCCGTCTGGTCTCCACCGCACCTGCTCCAGCAGATGTGCGCTCGGCGCTGAAGAGTCGTCGTATCGCGGTGCCCGGCACCCTCACGACGGCATACCTCGCGCTCAAGCTTTATCAGCCCGACTGCGCAACGGAGGTCGTTCCGTTCGACGAGATCGAGGACGCCGTTCATCGGGGTGAGGTGGACGTGGGACTGCTCATTCACGAGGGGCAACTCACCTATGCCGATACCGGGCTTCATCTCTGGGGCGACCTGGGAGCCTGGTGGATGGCAGAGACCGGCCTCCCCCTGCCTCTGGGCGGCAATGCCGTCCGGCGCGACCTGGAGCCCGAGGTCATTGCGCAGATCGCCCGAGACCTTCGCGCCAGTATAGTGTACGGCCTGGAGCACCGTGCTCCCGCGCTCGCCCATGCCAGGCAGTTCAATCGGGGGATCGGGGATGAGCGCACCGACACCTTCGTCGGCATGTACGTCAATCAATGGACCGTCGACTACGGCGCCCGGGGACGGCAGGCGGTCCAGCTGTTGCTCGACCGCGCGTACGCAGCCGGCTTGGTTCCCGAAAAGGTGGACGTCGAGTTCATCGGTTAGAGATTCAACCCAGAGTTTCGACTCTGGACTGCAGTTTTCGACCTTTCTTGACCCCACCTGGGCCTTGTCCTACCTTCCCAAGACCCTGGGACCTTCCTGTTGGCGCCATTCGAAGGCATCAGATCGCTGGTGGTACCTGCCTGCTATCCCGAGCCCGGCCCGAGTGGAGGAGTTCGCGTGCCCCTGACCGATGGGCCTGTCACACTGCTCGTCGTAGACGACGAAGAATCGATACGTAACGCGCTCCGGAAGTTCCTGGTCCTGCAAGGATACGAGGTCGCCACCGCCGCCACCGGTGAAGAAGCCCTGACCATCCTGCAGCGGCAGAAAATCACCGGCATCCTGCTGGACGTGAACCTCCCCGGGATCAATGGGGTCGAGCTGGTGCCCCAGATCATCGATCTCGAGCCCACCGTTGCGATCCTCATGCTTACGGCAGTGAATGACGCCACGAGTGCAGCTCTTTGCATGCAGCGGGGGGCCCTGGACTACCTGATCAAGCCGATTGACCTCGGGCACCTGGGCCGGGCCATCCACCACGCCCTACAGCGCCGCCACACGGTCCTGGAAGGCCAGCAGATCAATCAATGGCTCAAGGATGAGGTGACGTCCCGGGTCACCGAACGGAGGCTGGAACTGGACAACCAGGAGCGAATCTCGATAGCGACCCTGGAGGCCCTGATTAACGCGTTGGAGGCCAAGGACCCCTACCTTCGGGGGCACTCTGCCCGGGTGGCGGATCTCTCCGCCATGGTGGCCGCCGAGGCCGGCTGCAGCGACGAGGAGGTGGAGGCGGTGCGGACCGGTGGCCGGCTCCACGACATCGGGAAGATCGGTATCCGGGAGGAGATTCTCAACAAGCAGGGGCCCCTCACCGAGGAAGAATACGACCACGTGAAGCAGCACGTCACCGTCGGATCGCAGATTCTGTCGCCCCTGGTTCATCTGCGCGACGTGATCGGCTTCGTTCGCAGCCATCACGAGCGGTGGGATGGGACCGGCTACCCCGACCGTTTGGTCGGTGACGCAATACCATTCGGAGCGAGAGTCATCGGTGCGGTGGAAATCTATGACGCACTCACCACGTCCCGCCCTTACCAGGAGAGAATGCCACCCGAGGCGGCCGTGGAACGAATGCGCGATTTGATCGGCACGGTGATCGACCCCGTGATCCATCGAGCGCTCGAGGCGGTCGTGTCGCACCGCCAGACGCTGGTCTTCCTGGACGACGCCCGCGTCTGACACCCTCGCCATGTTCCCCCAGCCGCCGGCCCGCATCGGCTTACCGGGCACCCGATGACACGGGTGACCGTGGTCCTCGTCGTAGCCGGCTTGATGTTGGCCATCGGGCTGCTGACGGTTCTTGCCTGGTTCTTCTATACCACCTACCTCAATCGGGTTGAGCGCCGGTTAGCGGCGCGCAAGAGCCTCTACCGGGAGCTGGTCTCGGAGCTGGCCACCCGGGACCGGGCACTCCTCGAGCCCACCATCAATCAGATGAAGACGCTGTACGATCTCGACGCGCTCGAGGCCGTGCTCGAGGAGCAGGCACGGAGCGCGACCGGCCGTCCTGATTGGCTGCTCGAGGTGTACGACGAGCTGGGGTTGGTGGACAAATACATCGACAAACTGCGCACCGCGCGAAAATGGCGGGACCGCGCCTTTGCCGCCGAACTCCTGGGCCGGGTCGGAAGCGCCAAGGCGGTACCGGCATTACTGGAAACGGTGCAGGCCACTCGCACCGAGGACTCGGACGTGCGAGAGATCGCGCTGCGCGCGTTGGCCCGCATTGCGGACCCGCGCGCGGTGGAGCCCTTGGTGGCGGCCCTGTCCAGCGCGGACCCATGGCTCACCGCCCGGATCGCCGATATCCTCACCCGCCACGGTGATGCCGCGGTGGAGCCGCTGATGGCTCTGCTCACCGGCTCGTCCCGCGATCCGGCGCGAGCGTGGGCAGCTAACGTGCTCGGTGAGGTGCGAGCTCAGCGCGCATTTCCAGCTCTGGTTCGCGGGCTCAGCGACCCCGATGAAGAGGTACGCGGCAAGGCAGCTACGGCTCTCGGCCGGCTGGGCGACCCTCGCGCCGTCAATCATCTGCTGGAACATCTCCTGATCGACCAGGCTCCATTCGTCCGGGTCCGCATTGCCAGTACGCTGGGCCAGTTCGGCGGGCCCGAGGTCATTGATCGGCTGGTGCGGGCACTCCGGGATCCGGCCTGGTGGGTTCGGATGCGGAGTGTCGAGGCGCTGGAGCAGATCGGCCCCTCGGCCGTGGGGCCGTTGCTGGTTGCTCTGGACGATCCTGATCCCGAGATCCGGAGCCGGGCTGGGGCAGCGCTCGAACGGCTGGGAGTCGCGAATAATCTGGTGCGCATGATCGAGGCCGGCGAGAACAGTGCGGAGGCCTCCGGCATGCTGGTCCGGCTCTCCGCCGGAGGGACCCGTGAGCTGCTGGCTGAGCTGGTGCTGCACCCCTCGCCCGGAGTGCGGGAAGCCGTGATTACAGCAATCCGCCGGGGCCGGCGCCGGGACCTCACCGGTGAGCTGATGCAGACGGCCTCACATGATCCAGAGCCCTCGTTGCGCGCCCTCGCCCTGGAGGCGCTGCGCACCCTTCGTTCGGAGCCGGCGATAGCCGTCGCCATCGCCGGCCTTTCCGACTCCGGTCAACAGGTTCGCACGGCGGCCATTCGCCTCATCGGCGAGCTCGGAGGCCGGGATGCCGTAGAGTTGCTTCGCGCCCGAACCGGCGATCCTGAGCCGATGGTCCGTGCCGCTGCGGTGCGCGCACTGGGTGCGCTGCACGCGACGACGGCCCAGGCCGAGTTTCTCAGGCTGCTCAGTGATCCCGAGCCGGCGGTACGCCAGGCCGCCCTGTCCGCCGCCTCGGAAGCGGGACTCCGGCCGCTCGTGCCGAGGATCATCGAGCTGCTCGGCGACAGAGACGCAGACGTTCGGCGCGCGGCCGCCGAGGCAACGGGGGCGCTGGGCGACGGGCTCGCCGTGCCCGCCCTGCTCCGGGCCTTCCCGGAGGCACCGCCGGACCTGCGCGAGACCATCACGACCGCGGTGACTCGGCTGGACCTCGAGGCCACTCCGGCTTTGATCGAGGCCTTGCTCCAGAGTCCCGACGTGGGAAGTAAGATCGCCGTCACCCGCGCCCTGGCGCGCCTCCGTTTACCCGGTTCCGTGGAGGTGCTCGCGCGGCTCAGCGACCATCCCGAGCCTTCGGTCCGGGGGGCGGCGATCGAGGCGCTCGGGCGCTGTGCCCGGGGCGGCGGATCGGAACGGGAAGATCGCCTCCGGGTGGTTGCTCCTGCGTTGGGTGATTCCGACGAATACGTCCGCGCCCGCGCCATCGACGCGGCCGCCCGCTTGGGAGTCGAGGACCCGGGGCGGACTATTCCCGGGCTGCTGGCGAGCGATCCGTCGGCCACGGTACGGGAGCGTGCTGCCCTGGCCATCGGGATCCTTCACCTGCCTGGTGGCGAGGAGCCTCTGATTGCGGCCTGCCGCCGGACGGAGCCCACCAATGTCCGGGCCGCGGCTGCCTTGGCAGCGGGCGCGTTCGACCCTAATAGCCTTGTGGTACGCGTCCTGGAGATGCCGGACGAAGCGCCGGTGCGCGAGCTGCTCCGCCAGCGGCTCAAAAGCGATCCCTGGTTCCGGTTGCTCGAGCGCAGGCTCTCTCGGGCCCGGGGGCTGGAGCTCCGCGCTCTGGCAGCCCCGGGGTCGGGAGGAGGTCAGTCATACCTGGCAGATGGGCTGAGAAGCACTCTGGATACGGGAGAACGGGTGCGGATGATCGGTGGCCTCCGCGCCTTCCAGGGGGAGCAGAGCCTCAGCGCGCTGCTCCAGGTCGTGCGGGAGGATCCCAACCCTGAGGTTCGCACCGCCGCCTTGGTGGCAGTCGGCGATCTCCTCGATACCGAGGAGCTTCTCGCGCTTGGCGTCCGTGCCCTGGGCGACCCCAATCTCATGGTGCGCAGGGCCGCTGTTGACCTCTTCTCGAAGGTCGGACCCGAGCGCGCCTTTCCCAAACTGATCCGTTCGCTTCGCCCGGAGGAGGACCCGGCCGTGCTCGCCGCGGCGGCCGAGCTGGCCGGGCAACACTTCCCCGCCTTCCGAGATGTCATGTCGGCGATGCCGCTCGAGCCGGCGCAAACCGTGCTGCTGATCCGACTGGCGCGCTTCATTCATCACGCCGGGTTGTCCGCCCTGCTGCTGCCGTTCAGCCGAAGCGGCTGGCCCGAAGTGCGCGAGGCGGTAGCGGAGCTGGGACGGCAACGGCCGGATGCAACGGACCCCGATGCACTCGAACTGCTCACGGCCGACCCGGTGATCGCGGTACGGCACGCTGCGGCCGGGGCGGCCGCTGCCGCCGAGCGTTACGACCTTCTCGAGAGAATGACCCAGGATCCCGACGCGGGGGTCCGCCGCCAGGTCGCCATCGCGCTGGGACGGTCGGCTCCGGCGGGTACGCCGGGGCTCCGCATCCTCGAGCGGCTGGGCGTCGATCCCGAGATGCCGGTGCGGGCTGCGGCTTACGTCGCTCGCCTGCTCCAGGGCACTCCGGTGCCGCTTCCCCCGGGCATCGATCCCAGGACAGCCGCAGAGGCGGTCCG
>JAXDMF010000291.1:0-13232 GCA_034666205.1 Gemmatimonadales bacterium | reverse complement strand
GGCACCGGCTCGCCCTGGTATTCCGGCGACCTGGGGATCCGGGATGGCCGGATCGTGGCGATCGGACCGCTGTCGGGCGCGAGGGCGCCGAAGACCATCGACGCAGCCGGAATGGTGGTGACGCCGGGCTTCATCGACATGCTGGGGCAGTCCGATCTGAGCATTCTGGTCAACCCGCGCCTCCCCTCCAAGATTTTTCAGGGAATCACCACCGAGTTCACCGGCGAGGGTAGCAGTGTGGCCCCGCTCGACGACAAGGTCGTGGCGAGGGACCGGCTGGCGTACGATCACCTGAAGATCACTCCGGATTGGCGAACCCTGGCAGAGTACTTCGCCCGATTGGAGCGGCAGGGCATCGGGATCAACGTGGGGGACTACGTGGGTGCGACGCAGGTGCGTCGGGTGGTGCTGGGCGACGATGATCGGGCGCCGTCGGTGGAGGAGCTCAAGCGAATGCGGGAGCTGGTAGCGCAAGCGATGCGCGACGGAGCGGTTGGCCTGTCGACCGCGTTGCAGTATCCGCCGGCTCCGTACGCCAAGACGGATGAGCTTATCGCGCTGGCGGCGGAAGCGTCTCGTTACGGCGGCGTCTATGCGACTCACCTGAGATCCGAATCGGACGAGATCCTCCCGGCGCTCGACGAAGCCATCAGGATCGGACGTGAGGCGCGGATTCCGGTTGAGATCTGGCACCTGAAGGTGGCGGGAAAGCAGAATTGGGGGCGCATGCCCGAGGTGGTGGCGAAGATCGATTCGGCCCGCGGGGCCGGCGTCGACATCGCCGCTGATACGTACGCTTATCCGGCGTGGTTCAACTCCCTCTCCGCCATGGTGCCTCCATGGGCTCACGATGGCGGCGACGCCAAGCTGCTCAGCCGCCTGCGCGATCCGGCTGCACGCCGGCGAATCCGGCGGGACATGGAGACGCCCGGCTCATGGGAGAACAACTCCTGGCAGGAGATATCCGGGCCGGAGGCGATTCTGATCGGGGCGGTGCAGAACCCGAAGCTGCTCCCGCTTCAGGGAAAGACGCTGGCGGAAGTGGCTAAGGAGAGGAAGACCGACGCGATCGACGCCTTGCTGGATCTGCTGATCGAGGACCAGGGATACACGGACGTAGCGGTCTTCGGGATGTCCGAGCCCGACGTGCTACTTGCGTTGCAGCAGCCCTGGGTCTCCATCAACAACGACTCGCAGGGCACCGCGCCGGACGGCATTCTGGGCCAGGACCATCCCCATCCGCGGGCGTACGGGACCTTCCCTCGCATTCTCCGCAAGTATGTGCGGGAAGAAAAGCGGCTTACCCTGGAAGACGCCATCCGCAAGTTCACCTCGCTGCCGGCTGAGCGGATGCGGCTGGGAGATCGCGGGGTTCTCAAGACGGGTATGTGGGCCGACGTGGTGGTCTTCGATCCGGCACAGGTGCGGGATCTGGCGACCTTTGCCAAGCCGAACCAGCTCAGTGAGGGGATGCGCTGGGTGCTGGTGAATGGCGTACCGGTGATCGCAGAAGGCAAGGCGACGGGGACGCTTCCGGGCAAGGTTCTACGTGGCCCGGGGGCCCATTGATTCCCTTACTCCATGACCCCGAATAGTTTGTTGTATGTCCGTTCACGTTACCTCTGAGATCGAGGCACTCCAGTCGGTGCTGGTGCACACCCCGGGTCGTGAGCTCGAGGCGGTGACACCGGGGAACCGGGAAGACTATCTCTACGACGACATCATCGATCTCGAGATCGCGCAGCGGGAGCACCGCCAGTTCGTCTCGATCCTGAAGCGGTTCGCCCGGGTATTTCAGGTGCGCGACCTGCTCACCGAAATTCTCCAGCAGCCCGAGGCGCGCGACCATCTCATCAGCAAGACCATGGACGTGGTACCGTCCGATGCTCTCGCCCAGCGGCTCAGCGCACTTCCGGCAGAGGAAATCGTGGGCATGCTCATCGAGGGAACCGAGGAAGAGAGCGGTCCGATCTCCCGGGCATTGAACGAGGTGGGGTTTGCCTTTCCACCGCTGCCCAATCTGTTCTTCCCCCGGGACATCGGGATGGTAATCGGGGAGCACGTGGTCGTCGGGTCGATGCGCTATGGCGTACGATGGACCGAGGAGCTGCTGATCAAGGCGCTGTTCCGCTTTCATCCGGAGCTGTCCAACGCGGGGCTTCTCTACGATGGCTCCGTGGAGCGACGAGACACCTACACTCTGGAGGGTGGCGACGTTCACTACCTGCGTCCGGACCTGCTGGTGTTGGGCTTCAGCGAGCGAACCTCGCCTGCGGCCCTGGATCAGCTGTGCGAGACGGTGTTCGAGCGCGGCCTGGTGACCGACGTGCTCGTCGTCGTCATGCCGAAAGCCCCCACTGCCATCCATCTGGATATGATCTTCAGCCAGATCGACCACGAGCTGTGCGTGGTCTACCCTCCATTCTTCGTCGGGCCGGAGCGGCTGCCCGTCCTGCATCGCCGGAAGGGAACCGGTTCGGTGCAGGAGATGCCGAACTTCTTTGCGGCCCTCCGGGCCGTCGACCTGCCGCTGGAGCCCGTGTTTGCCGGCGGCGAGCGGCGCATCAGCCAGGAGCGAGAGCAGTGGAGCTCCGCCTGCAACTTCCTGGCGGTACGGCCGGGCACTTTGGTGAGCTATCGCAGGAACGACGCGACCCTTTGCCAGCTCACCTCGGTCGGCTTCCGGGTGGTACCCGCGGTCAACTTCCTGGCCTTCGATGACTGGACCGATGCGAAGCACCGGACCGTGATCACAATAGAAGGAAGCGAGCTGGCCCGGGGGGGAGGGGGTCCTCGCTGCATGTCCCTTCCGCTCCGGCGGGCGGCCTCGTGACCGGCATCTCGGCGCACCCGGAGAGTACCCTGCTCGATCGGGTCCTGGCCCACCTGCGCTTGGGCCCGCGCACACCGGCAACGCTCTGCCATCAGATCCTGGGGCTGCTCGGGGCGCAGCCGGCCATCTGCGACCGGGTGGCGATCGCGCTGCTGGGTGCGGATCCGCGGGTCCGCCAGCTCGCCGATGGGCGGTGGACTCTGGTCCCTGAGGCCCAGGGCTCTCCGTTGATCGACGATTGCGCCTTTGCGGTGGTGGATGTCGAGACCACCGGGATGCGGGCCGTCGGGGGCGACCGGATCACCGAGATCGCGGTGGCCGTCGTCCACGGTGGCCGACGGGAGATCGTGTTCGACTCGCTGGTGAACCCGGGGCGGCCGATCCCGCGTGCTATCCGCGCCATCACCAACATCACGGACGAAATGGTACGCCACGCGCCGCGCTTCTCCGACCTGGCTGAGCAGCTGATGGTGGCCCTCTCCGGCCGGGTATTCGTGGCTCACAACGCCAGGTTCGACTGGAACTTCGTGAGCGCCGAGCTGATGCGCTCCCGGGCGCTGACGCTCGACGGTAGCCGGCTCTGTACTGTGCGGCTCGCCCGCCGGCTGGTGAAGGGTGTCCGCTCCTGCGGGCTCGATAATCTGTGCCGCTTCTTCGGCTTCGATAACCGGGCCCGTCACCGTGCCGCGGGCGATGCGCTGGTCACCGCCGAGCTGCTTTACCGTCTCCTGGCGCTGGCGCGGGAGGAGGGTGCCCGCACCCTCCAGGACCTCGCCTTGATCGAGTCGCGACGCACCCGAGCCCGCCGCCGCAAGCGGCGCGCGATGCCTACCGAGCCCCGGGCCGACTCGTGCGAGGAGTTGATGTGACCCTGCTGCAGTCATTCCAGGTCGGTGGCTTGCGTTGCCATACCCTCGAGGGCGGACTCCAGCGGCTCGACGGTGGGGCCATGTTCGGGGTAGTACCAAAGACCCTATGGCGCACGCGGATCGAGCCGGACGAGCGGAACCGCATTCCCCTGGCCATGCGCTGCGTCCTGGTCGAACACGCCGATGGCCTGGTACTGATCGATACCGCGCTCGGCAACAAGGAAGACGCCAAGTTCCTCGACATCTACGGGATCGAGAACCAGGGTCTCGAAGGGGCCACCCAACTGGAGGACGCCCTTGCCTCGGCCGGGTTCCTGCCCAAGGACGTGAAATGGGTGATCAACACCCATCTCCATTTCGACCACGCCGGCGGCAACACCACGATGGATCCGGACCTGGAGAACGATCCGAGACGGCATATCCGGCCCACCTTCCCCAACGCCACATATGTGGTACAGCGAGGCGATCTCGAGTTCGCCCGGCACACCAACGAGCGCACCCGGGCCAGCTATCTGCCACATAATTTCGAGCCGGTGGCCGCAGCCGATCGGTGGCGCCTGCTGGACGGCAACACGGACGTGTTACCGGGCATTTCGGTGCGCCTTGCCCCCGGACACGTCCCCTTTCATCAGGTAGTACTGCTGCGGGATCGGGGGGAGACTGCCGTATTCGTGGGCGATCTCTTCCCGACGACGGCGCATCTCCCACTTCCCTGGATCATGGGCTACGACCTCGAACCGCTTCGGACGCTGGAGAGCAAACGGGCGTTACTGGCCGATGCGGTGGCTGGGGAGTGGCGCTTGATTTTCGAGCATGATGCCAGGGTGGTGATGGGCACCCCGGTCCAGGAGGGAAAGGGCGTTGTGCTCCGGGATGTGACGCCCGCGCCCGAGCCGGCGCACGCGTCGTCCCGTTGACACTCATAGGTGCGGTGGGTAGCTTCCGCACCCTGTAAAAGCGGGGAGGAAACTCCCCCACCCTGAGCCTGCCGGCCCGATGCCGCAGCGCAACCGGGTCCTGGCTTTGAAGCCTATCGGTCGGTCACCGCCACCGTGGCTTTGCGTCGTGGGCACCCGGTTTCATCGCCGGGTGCTCTTTTTCTTTTTCACGTTGGAGGCACGAACTGTCCACGAACGATCGCGAAAAACGAATCCGCGTAAACCGTATGATCCGGATCAGCCCCGTGCGCGTGATTACCGCCGCCGGCGAGCAGCTCGGAGTCCTGCCGATCGAAGAGGCCCTCGCGGCCGCTCTGGAACGCGGGTTGGATCTCGTGGAGGTTGCCCCCACTGCTCGGCCTCCCGTCGTCAAGATCATGGACTACGGGAAGTACAAGTTCGAGGAAGCGAAGGCGGCCCGCGCCGCCAAGAAGAAGCAGCACATCATTCAGCTCAAGGAAGTGAAGTACCGGCCCGGCATCGACGATCACGACTTCGACTTCAAGACCCGGCACGCCCGGGAGTTTCTGGGCGACGGCAACAAGGTCAAGGTCACGATGATGTTCCGCGGACGGCAAATGGCGCATCTGGAGCTGGGGAAGGCGGTGCTCGACCGGGTGGCGGCAAACCTGGCCGATGTGGGCAAGATCGAGTCGGACGCCAAGCTCGAAGGCCGCAACATGACGATGGTGATCGCACCGAAATAGGCGGAACGGCGGTAGGTAGAGCGGCGGTAGATAAGGCGGCGGTAGATACAGCGGTGGGAGAAAAGAGGCGGAAATGGGAGTGGTTACCGCCCTACCGCCGGGTGGAGGGGCGAGGAGTGGGGTACCGCCCTACCGCCCGAGACGAGCATAGCGAGTCGAGGAGCAACGATGCCGAAACAGAAAACCAAACGCGCCGCCATGAAGCGCTTCAAGACCACCGGGTCTGGGAAGCTCAAGCGTTGGCACGCCAATCATTCGCACATCCTGACGAAGAAGTCGCGCAAGCGGAAGAACCGGCTGAAAAAGGGTGACCTCGTCAGCTCGGCGGATTTTCCCCGCGTCAGCCGTCTCCTTCAGGCGTAAGGACAGCCCATGCCCCGCGTCAAAAACGGCGTCGCCCACCACGCCAGGAAGAAAAAGATCATGGAGGCCGCCAAGGGGGCTCGAGGCGGCCGGAGCAAGCTGTACAAGGCGGCCAAGGAGACGGCCGAGCGCGCCATGCGCTACGCGTATCGCGACCGCCGGAAAAAGAAGGGCGAGTTCCGCTCGCTCTGGATCACCCGGATCAACGCAGCGGCCCGCACCCAGGGTATGAGCTATAGCCGTTTCATGGCCGGGCTCAAGAAGGCCGGCGTCGATATCAACCGCAAGGTTCTGGCAGACCTGGCAGTGCACGACCTCGACGCGTTCGCCCGCATCGCCGAGCTGGCCAAAGGCGCTGGCCACGAGTAAGGGCGTAGCGTGCGCCCCGTGTAGCCCGCAGGGGCCGTTCGCACGGGCGGGCGGCCCCTCGATTCCAATGGCCCCATGACCGAACCCACCGGTTACCCCGATCTCGACGCGCTGTTGCCCCGGCTCGACGCCATCGCGAGCCTGGACTCGGACGCGCGTGCCGCTGAACACACCGCGGTGCTGGGCCGGAAAAGCGGCGTGCTCACCGCTGCGTTACGTTCCGTCGCCACCCTTCCCGTAGAGCAGCGGAAGGCGTACGGCGAGGCCGTCAACCGGCTCAAGGCGCGGTTCGAGGAAGCGTTCGCCCGGCGCCGCACAGCGCTCGACGCCGAAAGCCGCGGGCGCGACCTGGCCGGTACCGATCTCACCATGCCGGGCCGGCGGCGGTGGACCGGGGCGGAACACCCGGTCACGCGGGTCGTGGATGAGATCGTGGACATTTTTCGGGGGATTGGCTTCACCGTCGCCGTAGGTCCCGAGGTGGAAACCGACTGGTTCAACTTTACCGCCCTGAACTTCCCGGCCGATCATCCGGCGATGGACATGCACGACACGCTGTACGTCGATGCCCCGCCGGTGCCGGGCGAGCGGGGCGGACGGCTGCTGCTCCGCACCCACACGTCACCGGTGCAGATTCGAACCCTGCTCGAGTCGCCTCCGCCAGTGCGGGTGGTGATTCCGGGCCTGGTCTATCGTAACGACCCGTTCGATCCCTCCCACGCGCCGGCGTTCTCCCAAATTGAAGGGCTTGCCGTGGACGAAGGGATCTCCTTCGTGGATCTCAAGGCGACGCTGGTGCACTTTGCGCATCGGTTCTTCTCGCCCACCACCAAGGTGCGCTTCCGGCCCTCGTTCTTCCCCTTCACCGAGCCCTCGGCGGAGATGGATGTCGAATGCCACCTGTGCCACGGCAGTGGCTGCCCGGCCTGCAAGGGAACCGGGTGGATGGAGATCCTGGGCTGCGGCATGGTGCACCCGGCGGTATTCGAGCATGTCGGCGTTGATCCCGAGAAGTACACCGGCTGGGCCTTCGGCATGGGGCCGCACCGGATCGCGATGCTGCGATACGGCATTCCCGACATCCGGCTGCTCTATGACGGCGACATGAGATTCCTGGAGCAGTTTATGGCGGGGAAGCGGGGCGGGAGCCCTCTGGGCGGGTGGGAAGCGGGGAAGGGAACGTGAACGTCTCCCGGCGCTGGCTCGAAGCGTTTCTCCGTCGTCCCCTCGAGGTGCGGGATCTCGCCGAGCGCCTGACCATGCTGGGCGCCCCGGTGGATGCCGTCGAACCGCTTCACGCCGACCTTGATGACGTGCTCATCGCGCTGGTAGAAGAGGTACGCCCCCACCCCAACGCCGAGCGCCTGCGGGTCTGTGTGGTGAATGGCGGAGCCGCCGAGCGGCTGAACGTGGTCTGTGGAGCGGCAAATGTGGCCGCGGGGCAGAAGTATCCGTTCGCGCCCGTCGGGGCCACACTCCCTGGAGGTCTTCGGATCGAGAAGCGGAAGCTCAGAGGGGAGACCTCGGAGGGCATGCTGTGCTCCGCGCGCGAGCTCGGACTCGGCCAGGACGGGGAAGGGATCTGGGAGCTGGACACCGACGCGGCCCCGGGCACTCGGCTACTCGACGCATTACCGCTTGCTGATCACCGGCTGGTGGTGGACGTCGGGCCCAATCGGCCGGACCTGCTGGGCCACAAGGGAATCGCGCGGGAGCTGTCCGCAGCGTACGGTGCGCCGTTCCGGCTGCCGGCCATCCCGAGTGCGGTTGTGACCGATGTCCCGCCGGTCCGCCGGGTGGGCGGGGACACGGTGTCGGGTGGCGTCCACGTCGCCATCGAGGATCTAGAGGGTTGCCCCCGGTTACTGGGCGCCGGGGTGCGCGGCGTGAAGATCGCACCCTCGCCGGCCTGGCTGGTGCAGCGGCTGGAAGCGGTCGGCATCAGGGCGATCAATAACGTGGTGGACGCAACCAATTATGTGATGATCGAGCTGAACCAGCCGATGCATGCGTATGATATTGCCCGGCTGCGGGGCCCGAGCGTGATCGCCCGGCGGGCCCGGCCGGGCGAGTTGGTCACCACGCTCGATGGGGTCGAGCGGACGCTCCTGCCCGACATGACAGTGATCGCCGACGATGCAGGAGCCATCGGGATTGCCGGGATCATGGGCGGGACCGCCACCGAGGTCACCTCCGACACGGTCGATGTATTTCTCGAGTGCGCCTACTTCACGCCCACGAGTGTTCGCCGCACCCGGCGGGCGCTGGGCCTCTCGACCGAGGCGAGCTATCGCTTCGAGCGGGGGATCGATCGCTGGGGCGGAGTCGAGGCGATGCGCCGCTGCATCGAGATCATCCAGGCGACGGCCGGCGGCGAACTGGCCGACGCCCCAGTGGACCTGGGTCCCGGTCCCCCGAACCCGCCGCGCATCTTTCTCCGTCCTGCCCGCGTGGCTCAGGTGCTCGGGATCGAGCTACCGTGGCACGCGGTGGAAGGCTATCTGGTGTCGGTCGGGGCCACACTGGTGCCCAAGCCGGACGACGGGCGCATCGCGGTGGAGGCGCCGAGCTGGCGACCCGATCTTGTCAGCGAGATCGATCTGGTCGAAGAGGTCGCCCGCCTGCATGGATACCAGAATTTCCCGGCCGAGCTGCGGCCCTTCCGCCCAGGGCAGCTGGACGATGCGCCGATCGAGCGGGCCGCCGCCGAGGTGCGCCGCGGCCTCGCCGGCCAGGGCCTGATGGAAGTCATGCCGCTACCCACCGCCCCAGCCGACGGTCCTGACAGCGTACACCTGCTCAATCCGCTCTCCAGCGCCGAGGGACATCTCCGGAGGCGTCTGTTGCCGGGGCTGGTTCGACTGGTCCAGCGGAACTGGGACAATCACGTGGAGAACGTGCGACTGTTCGAGATCGGCACTGTTTTTACGGCCGCCGGAGCAGGGGAGCGTCCGCGCGAGGAGCCTCACGTGGCCGCGGTCCTCACCGGCCGGCGGGAGCCACCGCACTGGACCGGCACGGGCGAGGGCCGCATCGATCTGTGGGATTTAAAGGGCCAGTTCGAGGCGGCCACCGCTCTGGCGATTCCGGGAGGCGTGGTGCAGGTTGAAGGGACTGGGTGGATCGCCCAGGATTCTCAGGGCCGGACCGTAGGTCAGGCAGGCCCGCTCGAGGTGGATGCGCCCCCATGGGCAGCTCCCCTCTTCGGGTACGAGCTGGTGCTCGACCCGGCTCTCCGGCAACCGGCTCGTTTCGCGGCATTGCCTTCGACCCCGTCGTCCGAGCGGGTGTTCGCGCTGCTCCTTGCGGAGGGGACGACCGTGCGCCAGGTGGAGGAGCAGCTGCGGCGGAGCGGCGGTCCGCTGCTCGAGGCCGTGACCATCGAGAGCGACTACCGCGGTCCCGAACTTCCATCAGGCGCGCGCAGCGTCGCGTTCCGGCTGACCTTCCGGGCGACCGACCGAACACTGCGTGACAGCGAAATCGACGCGATCGAGACCCGCATGCTGGCCACACTCGCGGCAGAGCTCCGGATTCAGCGCCGCGTGGCCGGCCCATCCGGCGGCGGAGAATGAGCGTGACATATCACTACGAGCGTCCCGATCAGAAGGCACTGGGTGACCTGGAGCAGGTCCTCGGCAATCTCGCCGAGGAGCTCGCCGGATGGCGGCGGCGGACGCTGAAGGCGGAGGCGGAGCTGCAGGACGCCCGGGCAAACGGCGGTGTGCTGGCGGGACCCGAACTGACCAAGTCGCGGCAGCGGGTGATCGAGCTGGAGGCCGAAAACCTGGCGCTCCGGCAACGGATCGACGCTGCCAAGGAGCGGCTGGGAGCCTTGGCCGGCCGGCTCACGTTCCTGGAGCAACACGGTGGAGGAAACGCGGCGTGACCACGACCAAGAACGCGGTGCGCGTCGTCATCGGCGGCGAGGAGTACACCGTCCGCTCCGAGCTTCCGCCCGAGTACACCCGCGAGGTCGCTGCCTATCTCGACGCCGCGCTGAAACGAGTGCGGGACTCGCTCCCCATGGTCGAGTCGCACAAGGCCGCCATTCTCGCTGCGCTGTCCATCACCGACGAGTTGTTTCAGGCGCGTCGGGGTGACCGCGAAGCGGCCGACCGGCTCTCCAGCATGGCCAACGATCTCGCCCGGCTCCTCCCGCCTGCCAAGCGCGGCAGTCGCGCAGCTTCCTAAAAGGAGAGAATCGTAGATGCTGCAGTCTCTCCTCCTGCCGATGCTATCGGGGGTGGCGGCCGGACTCGCCGCTGCCCTGACCTTCATCCTGCTGTACACCCGCAATCAGCGGCGCAGCGCCACCGGCATTCTCTCGCTGGCCCGGGCGGAGATCGATCGGCTTCGGAGCGAGGGGCAGCGTGAGGCGGAATCAGCCAAGTCCGATCTCCTTCTCTCCAAGACGGAAACGCTCAGGCTGCGGGAGGAGCTCGATCGCGAGGTCCAGCGGCGGCGGGAGGAATGGGAGCGACTGGAGCGCCGGGCGGACGAGCGGGCCCGGGTTCTGGAGCGGAAGCTCGAGGAGCTCGAGGCCCGTGAGCGGAATGCGCTGCACCGCGAAGAGGACCTGAACCAGCGGGAGCAGGCCCTCCGCAATCGTGAGGGCGAGGCCGATCGTTTCGCGCAGGAGCAGCGCGTGAAGTTGGAGCGGATTGCCGGCCTCACTGCGGAAGATGCCCGGCGCGAGATTCTCCAGCGGATCGAGGACGAGGCGCGGGGCCAGGCCGCGGCGCTGGTGCGTGACATCAAGGAGCAGGCGCGCCGCACCGCGGATCGCGACGCCCGGCGGATCATCTCGATGGCCATCCAGCGCCTTGGTGCAGAGCATACGGCCGAGAGCACCGTCGCGGCGGTGGCCCTGCCGAGCGACGAGATGAAAGGACGGATCATCGGGCGGGAGGGGCGGAACATTCGCGCGTTCGAGACTGCTACCGGCGTGGATGTGATCATCGATGACACTCCGGATACGGTGATCATCTCCTGTTTCGACCCGATCCGCAGGGAAGTCGCCCGCCGTTCACTCGAAGCCCTCATCACCGACGGTCGCATCCATCCCGGCCGAATCGAGGAAGTCGTCCTCAAGATTCAGCAGGAGCTCGATGCCCAGCTGATCGAGCTGGGAGAGCAGGCCGCCTACGATACCGGAGTGCACGGTCTGCATCCGGAGGTCATCAAGCTGGTGGGCCGGATGCGGTACCGGACCTCCTACGGGCAGAACATCCTGGAGCATTCCAAGGAAGTGGCGTGGCTCGCGGGGATGATGGCGGCCGAGCTGCACGTGGATGTGGCTCTGGCCAAGCGAGGCGCCCTGCTCCACGACATCGGGAAGGTGCTGACCCATGATAACGAGGGCACCCACGTGGAGCTTGGCGTGGAGGTCGCGCGGAAGTACGGCGAGAGTGTGCCGGTGATCAACTGCATCCAGGCTCATCACGACGATGTCCCCCATGAATCCACCGAGTCGGTGCTGGTCCAGGCGGCGGACGCGATCAGCGGCTCCCGCCCGGGTGCCCGGCGGGAGGCGTTCGAGAGCTACGTGAAGCGGCTGACCCGGCTGGAGGAGATCGCGAACGCATTCCCCGGAGTGGAGAAGAGCAACGTCATCCAGGCGGGACGGGAGATCCGGGTGGTGGTGACCCCCGACCGGATCGACGACGGCGCCGCGGCCCTGCTTTCAGAGTCGATTGCCCGAAAGATCGAGGGGGAGCTCCAGTATCCCGGGCAGATCAAGGTAGTGGTGATCCGGGAAACCCGAGCGGTGGATTTCGCTCGGTGAGCGCCAGAATCCTCGACGGCACCGCCATCGCGAAGGCGATCCGCCAGGAGGTCGCGGCTGAAGTGTCTCGGTTCCGGTCCAAGGGAGGGAAACCAGGCCTCGCGGCGGTGCTGGTTGGCGAAGACCCGGCCAGCGCGGTCTACGTCCGCTCGAAGGGAAAGGCGTGCGAGGAAGCGGGGATGCATTCGGTCACTATACGGCTCCCGGCAGACACCCCCGAGGTCGAGCTCCTGGACACTGTCGATCGTCTCAATGCCGACCCCGAGATCAACGGGATTCTGGTGCAGCTTCCGCTGCCCAAGCACATCAACAGCGAGAAAGTCCTCCGTCGGATCGACCCATCGAAGGACGTGGATGGATTTCATCCGGTCAATGTGGGCAAGCTGGTGACCGGCGACAAAACCGCCTTTCGGCCGGCGACACCCTACGGCGTGCAGCAGATGCTCATCCGTTCAGGCATCGAGACCAAGGGCGCCCACGCGGTCATCGTGGGTCGGTCGAACATCGTAGGGAAGCCGATGGCCAACCTGTTGATCCAGCAGGGTCCCGGCGGCGACGCCACGGTGACGGTCTGCCATTCACGCACCCGCGATCTGCCGTCGGTCACCCGCCTGGCCGACATCCTCATCGCGGCGATCGGTAAACCCGAGTTCGTGACCGCGGACATGGTGCGTCCCGGTGCAGTGGTGATCGATGTCGGGATCAACCGGGTGGACGATGCCTCCCGGCCCAGGGGATACCGCCTGGTTGGGGACGTCGCCTATGACTCTGTCGCTCAGATCGCCTCGGCAATCACGCCCGTACCTGGCGGCGTGGGACCGATGACCATTGCCATGCTGCTTCGGAATACCTTACAGGCCATGCAACAGGCCGAACTGACTAACTACAATCACGAAAACACGAAAGAACAAGAAAACACGAAAACCGCAACGCATCTTCCCCGTTGATTGTTCGTGTTTTCGTTGTCATTCCGTGCTTTCGTGATGAAGCTTTTGCTTTTGCTGGAGCCCGAACCGATCTATGACTTTATCGCTCTCCTTTAGCATTCCATCTCCGACGGATCAGGTCTGGTCCGTCGGCCAGCTCAGCAACATGGTCAAGCAGTTGATCGATGGCTCGTTCATGCCGGTCTGGGTGCGCGGCGAGGTGGTGCAGTGCAAGGTCTGGTCGAGCGGGCATTGGTACTTCACCCTCCGCGATAAGCGCAGTCAGGTGAAATGCTGTCTGTGGAAGCTGAACGCCCTCAGAGCGGGGGCGCCGCCGATCGACGGCACCGAGGGGTTCGTGCTCGGGAAGCCCGGGCTCTACGAGGCAAAGGGCGAATTCCCGTTCATCGTTCAGCGCCTCATCCCGACCGCGGCCGTG
>JAXDMF010000290.1:0-4336 GCA_034666205.1 Gemmatimonadales bacterium | reverse complement strand
TCCGTGCTTGTTGTAGCCGATGGAGATATACAGTTCGTTCACCGGCTTGAGCGGCATGATCGAGCCGAGAAAGTCGACCAGGGCGCGCGGTCGGGGCGAGTCTACCCGGAAGTAGGTCCAGCTGAATCCGAAGACGACGCTTGCCTCGTCCGACGTCATCAGCACCGCGTCCACTACGATACCTCGCTCTGCGTGAAGCAAGGGCAACACGAGCGGGATGGTGGCCGTGGCCGCCCGGATCCGCCCGACCAGGTACGCCCCTTTGTTCCGGTAGAAGACCGCCCGAAGGAGATCGAGCGTGACCGGGCCTGGCGCTCCGATTACCCCGTGGATTCGGCCAGCGATCAGCTCGGCGACCAGGACGGCGTCGCGGTCCAGCTGGGCGTAGGGCACCGACCAGGGCAGCTCCAGCAGAAGCCGGCGCACCAGGTCTGCGTCCACCGCCTCCACGAGATGGCTCTGGTAGATGCCGGCATCCTGCTCGTCCGGTTGAACCGCAGCAGTCCGATCCAGGTATTCGATGGCCGGGTCCACTCCAACTGTGCTGAACACCCGCCGGGTCACCGAGTTGAAGAACGTCTCGGCCAGTTCTACGTCCGGTTGACCCGCCGTGTGCAGCGCGTGCTGCGACCTCATGGCGGCCCAGACCGTCCGTTCCATTACGGCATCTTCCAGAATGTCGTGCACGTCGGCGACCGCGGCATCCACGTGCGCCTTGTAGAGCGCCAACCGCTCCGTCGTGTCGGCCTGGGCTCCGGACCAGTCCCGCCGCTCGAAGCGCTTCCGTGCCCGGCGGGTGATCTCCTCGAATCCGCGCTCGTACCTCCGGTAGGCCGCATTGATCGAGGCGACGGCCGCTGCAATCGGGCGTAGGGTCGTGTTGCTGTTCATCGGTCGCTCGATCAGATTCAGCGGCAAAGTCCCACGAAAGTTCGTCTCGTCGCGAGAAGGACGTGCATCATGTCAGCCATGCCCCTGCCCCTTGATCACCTGCCCGAGAGTCCCGCCCGGGGTGAGGCAATCACCTTGGCCCAGGGCCGGCTCCAGGTACCCGCAACGCCCATCATTCCATTTATCGAAGGCGACGGAACCGGCCCTGACATCTGGCGCGCGTCCCGATTCGTGTTCGACAAGGCGGTGGAGCGGGCGTACGGCGGCCGCCGCAGGATCTCATGGCTCGAGGTGCTCGCGGGCGAAAAAGCCAAGGACCGGATGAACAGCTGGCTGCCCGACGAAACCCTTGCCGCGATCGATCGGTACCTCGTGGCCATAAAAGGACCGCTCACTACCCCGGTCGGCGGCGGGTTCCGTTCCCTGAATGTGGCGCTGCGCCAGAAGCTCGACCTCTACGCCTGTGTCCGCCCGGTGCGCTACTTCCCCGGGGTGCCCTCGCCGGTGAAGGCGCCCCAGGACGTCAGCATGGTCATCTTCCGCGAGAACACCGAGGACATCTATGCCGGCATCGAGTACAAGGCCGGGACCGACGACGCACGGCGCGTCATCGATTTTCTCCGGGGCCAGATGGGCGTCCAGACTATTCGTTTCCCGGATACCAGCGCCATCGGGATCAAGCCCATCTCGGAAGAAGGCTCGAAGCGGCTCATTCGGGCGGCTATCGACTACGCCCTGGCCCAGAAGTCCCAGAGCGTGACGCTGGTCCACAAGGGCAACATCATGAAGTTCACCGAAGGCGGCTTCCGCGACTGGGGTTACGTCGTGGCTCGGGAGGAGTACGGTGCCACCGACCTCGACGGCGGACCCTGGGCGCGGCTGCCAGGGGGGCTCGTGATCAAGGATGTGATCGCTGACGCGTTCCTCCAGCAGATTCTCACCCGCCCCAAAGAGTACGACGTGATCGCGACGATGAACCTGAACGGCGACTACATCTCCGACGCACTCGCCGCCCAGGTGGGAGGCATCGGCATAGCTCCCGGCGCCAACATCAACTACCTCACCGGGCACGCCATCTTCGAGGCCACCCACGGTACCGCGCCGAAGTACGCCGGCCAGGACAAGGTGAATCCGGGCTCCGTAATCCTCTCGGGCGAGATGATGTTCCGCTACCTCGGCTGGCCGGAAGCGGCCGACCTGATCGTCTCCTCACTGGAGAAGACCATCGGGCAGAAACGGGTCACCTATGATTTCGAGCGCCTGATGACCGGTGCGACGTTGCTCAAGACCAGCGAGTTCGGGAAGGCGATGGTCGAAAACATGTAAGTTCACCGTTCACGCCCTTTTAATTTATTGATCTCTCTCCGATCCTTCTTCGTCGGTCTTCCCCGCTCCGGCAAGAATGCCGAGTGCAGGCTCTTGAGCCGAAGCGCGAGCGCCTCCCGCGCAGCCCGGCTCTCCGGTTTCTCTTCGTAAAGCGCCGCCGCCTGCACCGCCGGACCTCTCCGGTCCGAGAGGTCTCGTACCACGACCTGGTGCTCGTAGGGCCCCTGGCGGATCCGCACCTCGTCACCCATTTGCAGTGGCTTGGCTCGCTTTACCCGCTCGCCGTTGACCTGAACTTTGCCGCCGGCGATGGCCTCGGCGGCGAGCGCGCGGGTCTTGTAGAATCGCGCAGCCCAGAGCCACTTGTCGATCCGCGTTCTTCCTTCCTGTGCCTCAGCCATGCTGCAAAAAATAGTCAAACCCCGGTCCCCTCGCCCCCGTTTTGCGAGGTCCGGCGCAGAATCAGAGGACCTGCGACGGCTACGGTGCTCCCTAGCCTAAGTTAGCCACGGCGCGCCATTTGCATCGTTGCGGCACCGATTCGCTCACCCCTGCTATGGACGGTGCCGGCTTGACCCATTTGATCCACATACTCCTGTGGCTCGCGGCAATCGGTGCGCCCCACCAGGGCGCGCCACGCATCCGCCTGGTCGCGGACTCCGGTGAGGTGACCTCGCTGGACTCGACGTTGGCACGGGCGAACGAAGCGTTGGCTCGAGGCCGCCCGTGGCAGGCCACCCGGCTGCTCTCACCGGCCTTGCTCGACAGCTTGCAGCGGCCGCCGGCCGCGGTGTTTCTTGCCGCTACTGCTGCGAGCGAGTGGGGCGGCTGGGGCGAGGTAATCCAATTGCTTCAGCGGGAGCCGTGGATCGACACGCTCTATAATGGTCGTGCGCGCGTCTTGCTGGCGCGCGCCTCGCTCGAGCGCAGGGCCGACTCCGCCGCCCTGGAACACGCAACCGCAGCCCTCCGGCTGGATCCCACGTCGGGAGAACGCCTCCTCCTTTTGGCCAGCGCACTCGACCGCCTCGGCGCCCGCGACAGCGCGGCCTCCGTGTATCTCAGGGCGGCCGAGCGTCTGCCCCAGGTGGCAGACTGGATCAAGCTGCGTGCGGCCGCAGTTGTCGACGACAGTGTCAGCCGCGCTCAGCTCTACGCCGGGATCGTGGATGCCCTGCCTCGCACCCGCATACCATGGGCGGATGCCGCGGCGCATGAACGTACTGGTGACAGAGCCGGCGCCGCGCGACGGTATGCGGCTCTGGGAGACCGTCTCACCAGCCTCAGACTCCGTCTGGCGTTCAGCCCCGACAACACTCCCCGCGCCGTAATCCGGCGCGAGCTGCTGGCGCTCGCGACCGAACGCGCCGGCAGCGCGGTGGCACGGGATGCCATAGCACTGCTCGACAGCACCTTTGCGCCGCTCACCCGGGCTGAAGAACTGGTGGTGGCCAGGGCCGCCACGCGATCAGGCCTGATGTTCAGGGCAGTCAGTGGATTCGCTCAACTGCCGACCCTGGCTTCCGAGGATCGGTTCGACTACGCCACGGCGCTGACGAGGCTGGGCAGGAATCGTGAGGCGGCGGTTCAGTTCAGCCAGGTTCGTACTCCGCGCGCGCGCGCGGCTCTGGCGGCCTACCAGTCGGCTCGCTCCCTGGTCCGCGATGGCCTGATCAGGGAAGGCCGTTCGGCGCTGGTGCGGGTCTCGCGTACGTATCCCCGGGATACCGCGGCGGCGGCATCCGCGTTTTTCCTCCGGGCCGATCTGGCCTCGGACGACCGCGCCGATGAGGAAGCACGCCGCCTGTATCGCCTCGTCGCCACCCGCTACCCCACCAGCCGGTTCGCGGCGACATCCCGGTTTCGGGCTGCGATGATCGTGCTGTTGGGCGGACAGTCGGAAACGGCTGCCGAGGAGTTCGATGCACTGGCGGAGCGTTACCCGCGGAGTGACGAAGCCATCGGCGCGACATACTGGGCCGGCCGCGCCTGGGCCGAAGCCGGCGACAGCACCGCTGCTCGTAGTCGCTGGCAGAGCGTGACCTCCCGCGATCCGCTCTCATACTATGCCGCCCTGAGCGCCGTGCGCCTGGGAGTTCAGCCGTGGACCCCTGCGGTA
>JAXDMF010000289.1:0-9629 GCA_034666205.1 Gemmatimonadales bacterium | reverse complement strand
GCGTTCCTTCTCGCGCTGGTGGTCGTGTTCATGGTGCTCGCCAGCCAGTTCGAGTCGCTGGTCCACCCATTCACGGTGCTCCTGGCTGTCCCTCTCGCCGTAACCGGCGCACTGATCACCCTCAAGCTGGCCGGCTCGACGCTCAACGTATACAGCCAGATCGGGATGATCCTCTTGATCGGGCTGGTGACGAAAAACTCGATCCTCCTGGTGGAGTACATCAATCAGCTCAAGGAGCGAGGCATGAGCACCATCGAAGCTGCCCAGGAGGCGGGTCGGATCCGGCTGCGTCCAATCCTGATGACGTCGGTGGCGACGGTCATGGGCGCGCTTCCGATCGCCCTAGGGCTTGGTGCCGGATCGTTGAGCCGCCGGCCCCTGGGCTACGCCATTGTGGGCGGCTTGATCTTCTCCACGCTGCTCACCCTGTACGTGGTGCCTTCGGTCTACGTGATCTTCGATGGCCTGATGGAGCGGTCGGGCCGCCGGCGGCAAGCCCACCCCGCCGCTCTCGCGCCGGCCGAGGCCGAGTGATGCTGTTCCTGCTTATCGCGCTTCAGGCCGCGACCACTAGTGGTCGCCCCGATTCGGTGCCGGCGGCGGACTCGGTTCCTCGCATCACCCTCGGCGAGGCAATCCGCCGCTCGACCCAGCTCGACCCCAATTATGTCCGCGCACTCGGTCAGATGGATGACGCGGAGTGGGGCCGCCGTGCGGCGGTGCTGGCCTTCGTGCTTCCCTCCGTCCAGGTCGGACTGGACGAAACGAAGTATTCCCAGGCCTTCTTCAACCCGGCCAACCCCGCGAATCCCACCAGCACGCTCGTCGTGGGACGGGCGAGTGCGCGCTATGAGCTGAGTTTCCGGAAGTTCAGCGAGTTGTCGCGGACCAAGGCGGAAATGGCGAGCGCCGATGCCGGCGAGGTCGAGCAGCGCTATCGAACGGCCTTGGAAACGGAATCGAGCTACTACGATGTCCTGGTGAATCAGGAGCTCACCCGGGTGGGCCGGGAGCGCGTGAGCCGGGCTCGTGAGGGACTGACCGTGGCCCGGGCCCGCGTATCATCGGGTGCAGCGGTGCCCACTGACTCCCTTCAGCTGGTGCTCGAGCTGATCCGCTCGCAGGTCGAGGTCCTGCGCCAGGAGAATGCCCTCCGCCGGGCCCAGCTCGAGCTCGGCCGCCGGGTTGGCGCGGCGGGACCCGTGGATGGAATGCCGGCTGACACTCTTCCGCCGCCGGAGCTGCCTCTCACTCTTCCGGAAGCCCTGCGGACGGCGTTGGATCAGGGGCCCCAGTATCGTACGGCGCGAGCCAATGAGAGCGCCGCCGAGGCCGATCTCAAGTCCCAGCGGGGAGACTACCTGCCAACGTTGAGTGTCGGCGGGTTGCACCAGCGGTATGACACCCAGCTCTTCCCCGGGGCGGCGAACATATCCTCCCTGACCTTCAGCGTCTCCTTGCCACTCTGGGACGACGGGCTGCGCGAAATCGAGATCACCCGTGCACGGGTAAACCGCGATGTGACGCGAGCCGTGCGGAGCGATCTCGAGCGCGTTGTTCGCCGCGACGTCACCGACGCACACGATGTGTATCAGACCAGCCGGGTCGCGGTGGATCTCGCCCAGGTCGGAGTCACGGTGGCGCGCGAGACGTATCGGATGCAGGAGCTGCGCTATCGCTCGGGCGCCAGCACCATCCTCGACCTGCTCGATGCCCAGGTCAATCTTGCCCAGGCCGAGGCCGAACTGGTGCAGGCTCGCTACGCCAACCGTCTTGCCTTGGCCGGCTTGGAGGCCATCCTCGGCCGCCGACTCTTCACGAACAAGGACGTCCCGTGAGACCGATGCATTTCATTATCCTGATGCTGGTCGCCGTAACGGCCTGCAACCGCGCCGAGTCGGCCGGGAAGGGAGCAGGGGGTCCGGGAGGTCCGGGGGGCGGACCACCGGCCATGCCGGTGGAAGCCGCGGCCGCTAGATCCGATACGGTGGTCGACGCGATCCTGGCCACCGGTCAGGTCGAGGCGCTCCAGTCCATCGAGCTCCGCCCCGACGTCGAAGGCCGGCTGATCCAGATTCTGGTTCGCGAAGGTTCGCTGGTGTCTCGGGGCACGCCGCTGTTCAAGATCGATGATGCCGAGCTGAAGGCCCAAGTCGATCAGATCACCGCCGAGCGTGACCTGGCCCGCCAGTCGCTCAACCGTACCCGCGACCTCCTGAGTCAGAAAGCGTCCTCCCAGTCCGAGCTGGAGCGCGCGGAGGCCACGATGCGGAGCAACCAGGCGCAGCTCGACCTGCTCAAAGTACGCCTGGACCGAACGCTCGTCCGGGCGCCGTTTGCCGGCGTGATGGGGCAGCGTTCTGTGAGCCTTGGGGATTACGTCACCAAGGACACCAAGCTCGCCGCGCTCCAGACCGTCTCGCCCCAGCGGGCATCGTTCCAGGTGCCGGAGCGCTATGCCGATCAGCTGAAGGTGGGGCAGCAGGTAAGCTTCCGGGTGGCATCACTCCCGGGCCGGACCTTCACCGGCAAGGTGGACTTCGTCGATCCGATCGTGCAGCTCCCCGGCCGCACGATCACCGTCAAGGCCCGCGTGCCGAATCCACGGCGAGAGCTGCAGTCAGGCATGTTCATCGAAGCCCGGCTGGCTACGGCCGTGCGCCCGGACGCCGTCGTCATTCCTGAAGACGCGGTGATTCCGCTCCAGGGCACGAACTTCGTCTGGGTCGTGGCGGATGGGAAAGCCAGCCGGCGGCAGGTCGAGCTCGGCGTCCGTACACCGGGCTTCGTGGAGATCAAGAAAGGTGTCGAGAACACCGAACAGGTTGTGGTCGGGGGCCAGGAGCGGCTGGCCGAAGGCGCACCGGTCCAGGCCAAGCTGGTGGACCGGCGCCCCGTGCGGGTACAGGAGGACGTCGGCGAAGCGCCAAGCAGTCGCTAGAACAAACCGCTCTTGGCGGCGGCCCAGAGCCGGTTCATCCGCTCGAAGCCGTCCTGGAGCAACTCGACCTGCTGCGGGCTGGGCGATGCCATGATCGCCGTTTCGAGCTCGACGGCCAGGCGACCCATCTCCTGGCGCCCGCCCTTTGCGGCCTCCACTTTGATCTCGGCCAGGATGCCGGCAATCTTCCGTCGCACCCCATCGTCGTTCGGAACCTGCCACAGATAGGTGGCGCTATCGCGACCCGCCGTGCATAGCTCGCCCAGGCGGTCCATCAAGGGGGGCATGGGCCTTCGTGGAGCGGGCTTGGGGTCATCGGGCATCGGAGCCTCCCTGAACAGACTAGTGACCATCATACCCCGGCACTGCGCATGCCTCGGGCTCCTGGCCCTCCTGCTGGCGTGGTCCGGGCCAGCTCTCAGGGCGCAGGCACCCACCAGCCACAGCGCTCCCGAGTCTTCGAGTCTTCCCCGCTTCACGTTGCGTGAAATCATCGCCGGACGCAACGACTCGCTGTTCCGGATTCCGGGACCATGGATCCGTGCCGCGACCCTTGCGCCACCGGAGTCGGTGGCGATGCTCGCTTACGCAGCGGCAGCTTCTCGCAGCGAAGTCGTGCCGCTCGAGGGTCGCACGCTGGCCTCGCAGCGATCCCAACACGTCATGGGACTCTACCGGCGCGCCGAGCTGCTCGGTGCCGCTCGCCGCACGCTCGAATCGATCCGCGCCGCGATCCCAGCCGACAGCACCCGGGCACGCTTCGACCGGATCTTCCGTAGCCGGGGAGCGTGGGTGGTCGATCTGCACGACGCCGCGCTCGCGTGGGCTCAGTCCCGAGGGACGCGGATCGAGTGGGAATCGGCTCGCCGAGCGCTCACCGAGGCGGGTTGGCTCTCCCCGGGCGATAGCACGGACGGGGCGGAGAGCGTGCCGCGTGCACTCTATGGGCTTCGGGTCCTGGAAGCCAATGATTCCGCCGCGTTTGCTGCTGCCCAAGCCGACCTGCAGAGAGCGGACCCGGCCTCCGCGGCCGCGGTGGCTCTCCTGCTGAACGGCTACACCGAGGGCCAACGATGGTATGCCGATGCGGTGGGATTCTTCCTCACCCAGCCCTGGGCTGCTCAGGGGGGAAGCGGCTGTTCTATCGGAGACCTGGTTCGGGACGATTGGTCGCGGGTCAGGCCTCTGTCACCTGGTCCTCCAACCCCGACCCCGGAGATCCAAACCCAACTGTTCGGTTACCCGCAGGCGGTGCCCCACTACAGCATCCCCCCGGCATTGTTCAACCGTCTGGTGAGCGCCGACAATGAGCCGGCGGGCCAGTGGCTCCAGCGACATGGCCCGGCTGCCCTGCTCCAGGCGTTACGGCGGCTGCCTGCCGGTGACACCAGCCTTGCGCTTCTCCAGTTCGGCCGGGAAACGATGCGGCTCACCACGGTCCCACGCCAGGCCCGCGAGAACCTGAATGGCTTTCTGGAGCCGCGCGATGTCATTGCCATCGATCCCGGTTACTCTCCGCTGCTCGCGCTCGGCGCGGTGGTGCACGAATGGCAGCATCTCGCCTTCAGACGGCTCCAACTCGATGATTTTGCAGTGAGTCTCCCGCAGCGTACGATGACGGTCGTGGGCCTGCCCGGGATTCAGCCGTATGTCGCGGAAGGATTTGCAGAGTGGAGTGCCGAACGGATCCTCGGCCCCTTGATTGCCCGCTGGCCGCTTCTCGGCTTGGGCGAGCTCGAGAAGCGAGCCGGTTTAGCTCGGGAGAGAGCGGACGACGAGCACTCGCTGGGCTACGCCCTGGTCCGGGAGCTTGCGGCGGTCCTGAACGATCCGGCTGTCACTACCCGGTTGTTGCTGCGGTACGCCGAAGATCCCTCCCGCATCGATACCGAGCCTGCGCTCCGGGCCGCGTGGAAAAGACATCGTGGTGCCCGCGACTATGTTTTCGCGGCCGCGATGCGCAGAGTATTGATCCCCGAGGTCACCTTCACCATCGAGGATGGCTATCCCGATGTCATTGCAACCCGGATCTTGGTTCCGCCAGGCGGGAAGGGCGTGCGTTGAGGGGGTCCTGGTCGTGTCCCTCGGCCGCGCGCCACTCGCTGCCCAGGCTACCCGCCCCGAGCGCTCCAATTTCAAGGAGACGTCTTCGTACGCGGATGTGTTGGGCTTCCTGGACTCCCTCCAGCGGGTGGCGCCAGAGATCCGGGTCGGTACTTTAGCGGTGAGTCCGGAAGGGCGCCGGGTGCCATATGTGCTCGCATCACACCCACTGGTCTCGGGCCCCGCGGATGCACACCGGAGTGGGAAGCTCATCGTGTATCTGCAGGCGAACATCCACGCCGGCGAAGTCGAGGGCAAGGAGGCGGCGCAGATGCTGCTGCGAGACCTGGCGCTGGGTCCGCTCCGGCCGATGCTCGATCAAATCGTCCTTCTGGTCGTCCCGATCTACAACACCGATGGCAACGAACGCATGGCGGCTGGGGAGGAGAACCGCCCCGGCCAAAATGGGCCAGCCATGGTCGGACGGAACCCCAACGGCCAGGGGCTGAACCTCAACCGCGACTATGTAAAGATGGAAGCGCCGGAGACCCAAGGTGCGGCCGCCCTTCTCTCGGCCTGGGACCCGGACCTCTTCGTCGACCTGCACACGACCAACGGCAGCTATCATGGCTATGTCCTGACCTACGCGCCGGGTCTGAACCCCAACTCCAACCCGGCCGCCGATTTCGCGCGGGACCGCTTTCTGCCTGAGGTGCGAGAGCGAATGCAGCGGCGCCATCGGCAACGCACGTTTCCCTACGGCAACTTTCGCAATCAGGATCCGGATTCCCTGGCACTAGGGTGGGAGACGTACGACGCACGCCCGAGATTCGGCACCAACTGGATGGGGCTCCGTGGCAGGCTGTCGGTGCTGAGCGAGGGCTACAGCAACGCCGATTTCCGGACTCGCATAGCGGCAACCTACAACTTCGTCCGTGAGGTCCTGGCTCTCGCGGTCGAGCAACGCGCCACCATCAAGTCCCTGATTCAGGCCTCCAACCGCCGGCGGCCGGATTCCGTATCCGTGCGTTCTGTCCTCGGGCCACCTACGGTGCAGGAAGTCATTGCCGAGATCACCGAACCAGCGGGAGACGGCACCGGCGGATTCGCCCGGCGAAAGCGTACCGGAGTTTATCGCGCCGTGCGGATGCCGGTCTTCGATCGGTTCGTGGCGGCACGCCGCGAGGCGATACCTGCGGCCTACCTGATCCCCCCGCGATTGCATGAGATCGTCGAGCTGCTGCGGCGCCAGGGAGTCGTGGTCGAGTCGCTCACCGAACCGTGGCGGGCAGCGGCCGCTGAGTTCCTAGTCGACAGCGTATCGGTTCAGCCGCTTTTCGAGGGCCACAGAACCGTGCAGGTGGAGGGTCGATGGCGAAGTGAGTCCTTCGATACGGCCCTCGTCGCGGGGTGGTACCTGCTGCGCACCGACCAGTCCCTTGGCGTGCTGGCGTCCTATCTCCTCGAGCCTGCTTCCGAGGATGGGGTGGTCACCTGGAACCTGCTTGACCGCGAGCTGCAGCCCGGTGGGAGGTATCCCATCCTGCGGCTTCGTGACTCCCCCCGGCTGCCGGCAATTACCGTTCCCTAAGTCGCCGGCCGTGGTGGTAAATTTCAGACCTGCCTCCGACCTCCATTGAACTGAGGATGTTTCTTCATGACTGCCCGCACCGCCGAACACTCCCGGTCCTTCGTGATCTGGATCTGGGACTGGACCAAGTCGATCGTCGTGGCACTCGTCGTCTGGTTCTTTCTCCGGACGTTCCTGGTCGAGGCGTTTCGAATCCCGTCGGGCAGCATGGAGAACACGCTCCTCATCGGGGACTTCCTCTTCGTCAACAAGGCACTCTACGGGGCGGAGGTGCCCATTATTCACGCGCGGCTTCCTGCCGTACGGGAGCCACACCGGGATGACATCCTGGTCTTCGACTCGGTCGAGGAGCAGGGGCTCAAAGTGGTCAAACGGCTGATCGGCATGCCGGGCGATACCCTGAGCATGGAAAACGGAGAGCTATTCCGTAACGGTCAGAGGGTCAACGAGCCGTACGCGGTGCATTCGGACCCGACCCGCTCGGAAGACCCGATCCAGCGAGCCAAGATGCGGGAGTGGCAGCTCCCGCACCTGGTACACCGGGACCCGAGCTCGTATCAGCCCGATCTTCAGGAGTGGGGTCCGATCGTGGTGCCGCCCGACTCCTTCTTCATGATGGGCGACAACAGAGACAGCTCGTATGATGGCCGATACTGGGGTTTCCTCCCCCGGAAGAACGTCCGGGGACGCCCCCTGGTGGTCTACTTCAGCTACGACCCGGGCAGCTGGCGAGCGATTCCGTTCTTGACGGCGGTACGATGGGGACGGCTGTTCACGGCGCCCAAGTAAGGACAATCCCGAGGGTGCTACGCTGGTTCGTGTGGTCGAGGTGCTTCGGGTAGGGAAGATCGGTTAAGCGTGCGGGCGATGTAGGCGGCACTCCGGCTGCAGGCGGTGCAGTGTAGGGTGACTCGGCCGCCAGGCGCATCCTCGGAGCTCAATCGCTCAGGCACTCGCTCGACGTCCACCGAGCCGCAGGAGGGGCAGACCAGAGGTTTCTGGTCCCGATCCGCCCCGATCAGAATCAGCGCTTCCGGCGCTCGGTACTCCTTGATGCCCCGACGTCCCACAGTCGGCCCTTCTGGTGGGGACTAGTGGCACGAATCTGGCTACCCCACCCACACTCAACTTACGGAAATTTCTGCCCGGGCGCAAAGGCAGGTCCATCGCTTTGGCAACAACCTGGAGATCACATGCACGGCATTCTCAAGACTGCGGTGTGCTCGCTCGGATTGCTGCTCTCCACGGCCACCGTCGTCGTGGCTCAGCGGGTTCATGAGATCCGGATGGATGCAAACCCCGCCAAGGAGGTTTACCGCTTCAGCCCTGCCCTGGTGAATGCGCGCCCCGGCGACGTGCTCCTCTTCAGGGTTGCCAGTGGCTCTCCCCACAGCATCGTCTTCGAGGGCGCCGGCCTGTCCGAAACGGGGCGTGCGGCGCTGAATGGCGCCATGAACCGGCGTTCGGCGGACCTGAGCAGCCCCTTGCTGACGACAGAGGGAGCCGAATACCGGATCGTGGTCCCCGCGATAGCCCCGGGCACGTACAGCTTCTTCTGCCTGCCCCACCGCGCCTATGACATGCGGGGGCAACTCCGAATTACGAAGTAGTCCCACGTACTACTAGCGCTACCCTGTCCTCAGTGCGAGAATTCGTCCTCTCACGCCCCCCAAGGCGTGGGTCGGAGTGGGTGAGAGTCTCTCATGGGTCGGCAGGTTAAGGAGGATATGTGGTGTCGGAACTCGGCGGTTCACAGATCTCGACCCTGTTGGAGACCCTTCCGGGCATCGCCAACGTTCTGCGCAGTCCGGTGGCCGATGCTCTGGGCAGTATCATTCGTGCTGCCGCGCGCGTGGGCGAGTTCGAGGTGGCCGATGCGGAGGAGATGGTCCGTTACGCCACCCGCCGGGGACTCCTGGGGATGGAGGAAGGAGACCGGCTCCTTGCCGAGGTTCACGCGGCGCAACAGAAGCGGCTAGACAAGGCTGCGGACCGCGAGCGGGCCTCTAAGGCCAAGGCCAAAGCCAAGGCCAAGTCGGTCAAGCGGATGAAGCCGGTGAAGGCAGTGAAGAAAGCGGCCAAGACGGGCCGCAAGCGGTAGTTCCCTCCTTAGGTCTTGAAGTCCTGCATCAACGCGGTCAGTCGGGTAGCCCCTTGAAGTAGGTCGCCTGCCGCTGCGGCCATCTCCTCAGTCGAAGCGGTCTGCTCCTCTGCCGCTGCAGTAACCTCCTCGCTGGCCGAGGCGTGCTCGGTCGCGGCATTGCTCACTTCCTGGGTTCTCTCCCCAAGTTGCGAGACGATCTGCCGGTTGGCTTCCGCTTCCCGTACGACCTCGCTTGCAGCCGTATGCACCTCCTGTACTGCCGCCGCGATGTCTTCCAGCGCCCGGGCCGCAGCCGTGGCCACCGCCTCGATGCCCTGAACCCGGGTCGAACCCACGTCCATGGTATCGGATACATCGCGCACCTGATTCCTGATGAACTGAACCGTCTTGGCTACTTCCTCCGCCGCGGTCGAGCTCGAGTCGGCCAGCCGGCGCACCTCTTCGGCGACAACGGCGAACCCCCGTCCATGTTCGCCGGCCCGGGCGGCCTCGATCGCCGCGTTGAGCGCCAGCAGGTTGGTCTGGGAGGAGATCTGGCGAATGAGGTCGATGAAGTCGGTGATCGGTTCGGACAACCGGGAGAGCTCCTGTACCTGGCGAGCCGACGTGCCCACAACTTCACGGATAGCGAGCAGCGTCTGGCCGGCGGCCGCCACGTCCACCCGATGGCGCGCTGCGAGCTCCCGGATGCGCTCGCCCAGCTCCACCATTCGGGCCGAGGCGGTTGCGTTCGTCTCCGCAATTTGCCGGAGATTGAGCAACAGGGCATCCGCCTTCTCCATCCCTCGCACCTGCTGCTCGGCGCTGGAGGCGATCTTCACCATGGCGGTCGAGATCTCGCCGCTGCTGGCGGCGAGCTCCTCACTCATCGCCGAGAAATCGCTGGCGCTGTTGCCGATCTGGCTGGCCTCCTTCACCACCGAGACCACCACGCCTCGAAGGCGCCCGGC
>JAXDMF010000288.1:0-4889 GCA_034666205.1 Gemmatimonadales bacterium | reverse complement strand
TTCGAACGGCTCGATGTCTGGATCAACAATGCCGGCGCGGATATCCTCACCGGCGAAGGCGGCCGGCTCTCGCGGCTCGAAAAGCTCGACCTGGTGCTGTCGGTCGATCTGCGAGGAACGGTGCTCGCGTCCTGGGCCGCAGTGGATTTCATGCGGGACCGCGGAGGCGGGGCGATCATCAATCTCTCGTGGGATCACGTGATCCAGGGAATGGAGGGCGAGAACCCGGGCATCTACTCGGCGGCTAAGGGGGGCATCGCCAGCTTCAGCAAATCACTGGCGCGTGCCGTTGCGCCCGAGATTCGAGTCAACATTCTGGCACCGGGCTTCATCGAGACCGCCTTCGGTGAACAGGCCGACTCCAAGTTCCGGCAGAAGGTCATCGAGATGACCCCGCTCCGCCGCTGGGGCACCCCCGAGGACGTGGCCGACGCAGCACTCTTCCTGGCTTCGGACGATTCGGCGTTTCTCACCGGACAAACGATTATGGTCAACGGGGGAGTGGTGATGTAGGCGGGGAAGCGGGGCAGCGGCGGGGAAGCGATCAAGTAGCGACGTAGGGGCGAGGCGTGCCTCCCCCAATCTCATGAGGAGACCCAATATGCCGGCGACCAAGGAACGCACCTATAACGAGACCGAGATAGCCGAGCGGCTGAAGGCACTGCCTGGCTGGTACTACGAGGACGGCTGGATCCGCCGGGTGTATAAGACCGACGGCTGGCCCACGACATTGATGCTGGTGAACGCCGTGGGATATCTGGCAGAGGCGGCATATCACCACCCCGATCTCACCGTCACGTGGGGGCGGGTCATCGTGAAGCTGCAGAATCACGCCGCCGGTGGGATCAGCGACAAGGACTTCGAGCTGGCCCGTAAGATCGAGGAGGTCATCCTCTGGAAGCCCCAGGGCGGGGCCCTGGAGGGCACGCCGAACAAGTGGGTCCGGCCGGGGGATCCGAAGTAGGCGGGACAGCGGGGAGGCGGGGAAGCGGGGAAGTGACTTCCGAGAGCGGAACCGGCCTCGGCAGCGAAGCGAACGTCCCCGCCTCCCCGCTTCCCCGCCGAGTGCTTTTCGTCACCGGCAAGCTGGCCGAGCCCGCGCTGCGGCGGGTGCTCCACGAGATGCAGCCCGCGTTCGAGGCAGAGGTGGCGGTCATGAAGATCACCGTGGCCGCCCTGATGACCACGCCGTGGATCGCCCGGTTCCTCGAACCGCCCGCCGAGACCGACCTGATTCTGATACCCGGCCTGTGCGAGGGCGAGGCCGCGATTCTGACCGAGCGATTCGGGGTCACGGCTGAGAAGGGTCCCAAGGATCTCCGGGAGATCCCCCGCTACTTCGGCCAGGCGGCTGCCGCCCGGAACTACGGTTCCTACTCCATCGAGATTCTCGCGGAGATCAACAACGCGCCGAAGCTGTCGCGCGTGCAGTTCCGTACCGCAGCGGATTACTTCCGCGCCAGCGGCGCGGACCTCATCGACATCGGCTGCACCCCCGGCCTTCCCTTCCCCGCGCTGGGCGCCGCCGTGCGCGAGCTGCGCGAGGCGGGAATGCGCGTCAGCGTTGACAGCTTCGAGCCTGCCGAGATCATCGCCGGGGTGGAGGCCGGCGCCGAGCTGGTGCTCAGCGTCAACAAATCCAACCTGGATGTCGCCCGCGAGCTGAGCGGTACCGACGCGCGGGTTGTGGTGATTCCGGATTTCGGCGAGGGGCTGGATACACTCGACCGGACCATCGAGTCGCTGGCACGCTGGAACGTGCGCTATCTGATCGATCCTGTCATCGAGCCGATCGGCTTCGGCTTCATGGCGTCGCTCGAGCGGTACGCGGAGGTCCACCGGCGATACCCGACCACTGCCCAGCTGATGGGGGTCGGGAACATCACCGAGCTCACCAGCGCCGACTCGACCGGTGTCAACGCGCTGCTGCTGGCGATCTGCGAGGAGGTCGGGGTTCGCGCCGTGCTCACCACCGAGGTGATACCCTGGGCTCGCGGCGCCGTGCGGGAAATCGACATTGCCCGGCGGCTCATGCACCATGCGGTGGCGAATCGCACCGCCCCCAAGGGAGTGGACGACCGGCTGGTCACCGTGAAGGATCCGGAGATCCTGGCGTATGATGAAACGGAGCTCCGGCGCCTCCATGCGGAGGTGCGAGATCCGAATTTCCGGATCTTTACCGACCGGGACACCATCACCGTATTCAACAGCGAGATCTTCATCCGTGGCACCGATATCCAGGTGATTTTCTCCCAGCTCGGCGTCGATGAGCCCACCCACGCGTTCTATCTGGGACGCGAGCTGATGAAGGCGAAGCTGGCCATCACGCTGGGGAAGACCTACCGCCAGGAAGGCGCGCTCAGTTGGGGGTACCTCACGCCGCCAGACGATGTAAAGGCGGAGCACGTGAAGCTGACTCAGCGGTCGAAGCGGCGGGGCAGCGGGGCAGCGGGGAAGCGGGGCAGTCGGACCAGCAGCGAATGAGGAGTGGCTTCGCGCCGTTGGTGGAACCGCTGGGAGAAACGGCAAACCCAACCGATGTCTGCAGCCGCTTTCTCGATCTTCCCTACCTGTTGTTCCTCGACAGCGCGGCCACGCAGCACCCCGACGCGCAGTACTCCTTTCTCGCCGCCGACCCCGTCCTCATTGTCCGGAGTAAAGGCGCCACGACCGAGGTGCGACGGAGGGAGGACGCGGCCTGGAGCCGGGTCTCGGGTGACGCACTGAGCACGGCCCGCTCATATCTACCCCCTGACCTGGCGGAACCGGTCTCCGGACTGCCTCCCTTTCAGGGAGGTCTGGCCGGGTACATCGGATACGATTGGGGTGCGATGCTCGAGCGGCTCCCGGTCCCTCGATACGATGACCTTGCAATTTCCGACCTGGTCCTCGGTCTGTATGACTGGGTGATCGCCTGGGATCACCGGATCGGCACCGCCTGGCTGATCTCCACTGGGCTCCCTGACACCGGGGCTGCACGGGAGGGGCGGGCCCGGGAACGGATGGATGTGGCCCGCGAGAGGTTGGGTGGCAGGCGGGTCAGCGCGGCCGGCACCCTCCGGCCGGCAGGGCGGCAGGACAGCGCCGTACCTACCTATCCGGTCACCGGGATCGAAGGCGCCGAGAGGCTGGACCTCCGATCCACCTTCACCCACCGGGGCTATCTCGACGCGGTGGCCCGGGTCCGCGAGTACATCATCGCTGGCGACATCTTCCAGGCGAATCTCTCTCAACGTTTCCAGAGTCCGCTGACGGAAGCCCCCTTTGCCCTCTACCGGCGGCTCAGGGAACGGAACCCCGCTCCGTTTGCCGCCTACCTCGCCTTCGACGACCTCGCCGTGCTCAGCGCGTCTCCCGAACGGTTCCTGCGCCTCGACCAGAAGCGGCTGGTCGAGACCCGGCCCATCAAGGGCACCCGGCCGCGCGGGCTGGGCCCCATGCACGACGCGGCGCTCGGACGCGCACTGGCCGAGAGCGCAAAGGACCGGGCGGAGAACGTGATGATTGTGGACCTCCTGAGAAACGATCTCTCCCGGGTGTGCCGCCCCGGCACCGTGCGGGTGCCGGAGCTCTTCGCGCTGGAGCACCACCCGACAGTGCACCACCTCGTATCCACCGTGCTCGGTGAGCTGGCACCCGGCGCTGACGCGGTGGACCTCATCCGGGCCGCGTTTCCCGGCGGCTCGATCACCGGCGCCCCGAAAGTCCGCGCCATGGAGATCATCGCTGAGCTGGAGCCGACCCAGCGCGGCGTCTACTGCGGGTCGATCGGCTACATCAGCGCCACCGGCGCCATGGATACGAGCATTGTCATCCGAACCTATCTCGCCCTCGGCGGTCGGGTATACTTTCAGGCCGGCGGTGGCATCGTGGCGGATTCGGATGTCGAGCTGGAGTACCGGGAGACGCTGGACAAGGCGCGAGGATTGATTGAGACGTTAGCGGAAGCATGATTCTCCTCATCGACAACTACGACTCTTTCGTCTACAACCTCGCTCGGTACGTGCAGGAGCTGGGCGAAGAGCCCCTGGTCCGCCGACACGACGCCATCGGGGTGGACGAGATATTCGCATTGGCGCCCTCCCACATTATCATCTCGCCGGGTCCATGCTCACCGAATGAGGCCGGCATATCGACGGAGGTGGTCCGTCGCGCCGGCCAACGCATTCCCATTCTCGGCGTGTGCCTGGGTCACCAGTGCATCGGGGCCGCCTATGGCGGGGAAATCGTTCGCGCCGGAATGCCAATGCACGGAAAGACCTCGAGGATTCATCACTCGGGTACTGGCCTCTTCGCCGGGCTACCCAACGCATTTAGCGCCACCCGCTATCACTCGCTGGTGATCGCACCGGCGTCCATTCCGCCTTGCCTCCAGGTCACGGCCACCTCCGAGGACGGCGAGATTATGGCGGTTCAGCATGTCGAGTATCCGGTGCATGGAGTGCAGTTTCATCCCGAGTCGGTCCTGACTGAACACGGATACCGCCTGCTCGATCACTTCCTGCACGGAGTCCCGGCCACGCCGCGGCCGCTGCCTCATGCCGCCGACGGCGCATTACCCGCCATGGAGGAAGTGAATACTCTGGCCACTGCCCCACCACCGGTCGATCTCGTCCGGTGATCATCGAGACCATCGTCACCACGGTCGATGCGAGCGGATCGATCAATTTCGCTCCAATGGGGGTCGAATGGGGTGACGAAACCATCGTCCTCAAGCCGTTCCTGGAGACGACCACCTTCCGGAACCTGAACGCCACCGGCGTGGCGGTGGTCAACCTCACGGACGACGCCATGCTGTTCGCCCAGGGTGCCATCTCCAGTCCCCAGTTCCCTTCCCTAGCCGCCACCGTCGTGAAGGGCGCCGTCCTGGAGGCCGCCTGTTCCTGGCG
>JAXDMF010000287.1:0-15421 GCA_034666205.1 Gemmatimonadales bacterium | reverse complement strand
CGATGGCCTTCTCCCTGGCGGACGCGGTCGTCGAGTATCTGCTGGAGTACGAGCGGAAGACCCATTCGGCGGATTCCGGAACCTCACGATGATCAGACTGGCCCGGATCATCCGGTTCACGCTCATGACCGCACTCCTCGGTGGGTGTGTCTACTACAACGGGATGTACAACGCCAACCGGCTCGCCCACTCGGCCAGGAAAGCCGAGCGCGAAGGCCGCACCTTCGAAGCCAACAACCTGTGGGGACAGGTTGCGACGAAAGCCGAATCGGTCGTCGTCCGACACCCGAAGAGCAAGTACGCCGAAGAGGCCGCCGTGCTCCGGGGAGTGGCCCTCGCCCGGCTGGGTCAGTGCGACCAGGCGCTCGGACCATTGAGCCGGGCCACTCTGACCGGCAAGCCCGGCGACCTGACCGAGGATGCGCTGCTCGCCACCGGACGGTGTCAGCTCGCCCTGGACAACATTCCGGCCGGCGAGGCCGCGTTCAGCCAACTGCTCGACAGCAAAGACCGGGACCGGCGCCGCGAAGCGCATTTCCAGCATGCCAAGCTCCTGCGTCAGTCTGGGCGGTACCAGGAGGCATTGCGCGCGCTCGAAGGGGTCAAGGATCCGCGGGCGGACAGCGAGCGGATTCTGGCACTGGCCGGCGCCGGTCGCTTGCCTCAGGCTCTCGCGTTGGCGGATTCGTTGATCACCAAGCGCGACACCACGCGACCCTGGGACTCTCTGCTGGTGCTGATGGGTCAGCAGAACCCCGCTGCCGCTTCCCAGTTGCTTGATCGGATCCGGCCCCTACCGGTCCGCTCTCCGGAGATGCAGGCGCGCAGGCTGCTGGAAGACGGGATTCGGCTGGCCCCCACTGATACTGCCCGCGCGGGAGCGCGTCTTCGGGAGGTGGTATCGATCGGGGGACACAACGACGCCGCCGGTCGAGCCAGCCTCCAGTTGGTCCTCCTGGATCTCCGCCACGCCAGGCGGGTGGAGGACCTCCCCCCACTGGTCGAGGCTCTTAAAAGCGTCTCGGAGCACTTCGAGACCGTGACCTACGAGTCCACCCTGCTCGGTGGTACCGTCGGGGGCATCCATAGCGCCGCGACCTCGGTCACCTGGGAAACCCCTCGAGGCGATCTCCGCCTTTTTCTTGCCGCCGAAGCGGCGCGCGATTCTCTCCGGGCTCCGGCGTTGGCGGAAGGACTCCTCCACCGGATCCTGGAGGACTATCCCAACTCCTCCTACGCCGCCAAGGTGGTCCTGGCGTTACAGCAGCTGGACTCCACCTGGGCCGATTCGGCCAGGGGACTGCTGGAAGGGCTCTATCTCGACAGTCCATATCTCGCCGTGATCCGGGGTGAATCGTCTGAAGGGTACCGCCAGCTGGAAGATTCCCTTGGTGCCTATGCGGCCACGCTTGCGGTGAAGCCACCCGCGCCGGGAGTGCGCCGAACACCAGGCGCGCGTGACGATCTGGATGAGCCCAGGCGCCGTCCTCCCGCGCCTGGCACGCCCGGGGTTCCCGAGCCCTAGTGGAGCGTCTCGACCTCTCCCGCGAGCTGTTGGGCCGTCGGTTTCAGAATCCTCTTCTCCTCGCCGCGGGTACCGCCGGCTTCGGGAGAGAGCTCGACGGAGTCCTCGACCTCGACCGCCTCGGTGGGTTGGTGACCAAGGCGGTCTCGCTGGAACCGAGGCCGGGGAATCCCGCCCCTCGGGTTGGGGAGTTCCCCGGCGGCATGCTCAACTCGGTGGGCCTCGCCAATCCCGGTGTCGAGCGGGTGCGGAAAGAGCACCTGCCCTGGCTGGCGAATCGGTTGACCCACGCTCGGATCCTGGTCAACGTGGTCGGGTTCACCGTAGAGGAGTACGGCGAGGTGGTTGGCCGGCTGGAGGGTACTCAAGGGATCACGGCCTTCGAGCTGAATCTCTCCTGTCCCAATACCAGCGCCGGTGGCATCGAGTTCGGAGCTGATGCCGCCTGTGTCCAGCGCATCGTCTCGGCGTGCCGATCTCGAACCCGGCTTCCCCTCATCGCAAAATTGTCTCCCGTGCTCCCCGACATCGCCGAAATCGCTCTGGTTGCACGGGATGCCGGCGCTGACGCGGTGAGCGCGGTGAACACCATGCCGGGACTCCTCTTCGGCGCCAACGGACAGGCACGTTTGGGGCAAGGCTATGGGGGGGTGAGCGGCCCGGTGCTTCTTCCAGTCGGTGTTCTGGCGGTGTCTCGCATCGTGGAGCGAACCGGAGGCATGCCCGTCATCGGAGCCGGCGGCGTACGGTCGGCCGCGGATGTCCATCAATACTTGAGGGCGGGCGCGTCGCTGGTCGCCATCGGCACCGGAGCGCTTGCCGACCCCCACCTCCCCGAGCGAATCATCCGCGACCTGGAACGCGGTTCCAATGGCTGAGCTCATCCTGGCTCTCGATGTGCTTCGCGCTGGCGACGCGCTTCGATTGCTGGACCGGCTGCCGGAGCTCCGTTGGGTCAAGCTGGGTCCCATTCTGATGACGCGCGAAGGCCCTGCGTTGGTCCGCGAGCTGACCGGGCGGGGTCTGCAGGTCTTTCTCGACCTCAAGTGGCACGATATCCCGAATACCGTCGCCGGAGCGGTGACCGCGGCGCGGGAGATCGGCGTCGCTATGGCCACGGTACACACGCTTGGAGGGAAGGCGATGCTCGAGGCGGCTGCCATCGCGGCTGCCGGCCAGCTGGCGCTCGTGGGTGTCACAGTGTTGACCTCGCACGATGCCGCCTCGTACGCGGGGGCCACCGGCCGGAGCGAGGTCGATCTGACCCGTGAGGTGGAGCGTCAGGGGCTGATCGCGGCGGAAGCCGGACTACGCGGGGTGGTGTGCTCGCCGCTGGAGGTATCGCTCTTGCGTAGGCGGCTTGGGCCTGATCTCTATATCGTGGTTCCCGGCATCAGGCGTCGCTCGGACCCCAGCGCAGACCAGGCCAGGGTGGCCACTGCAAAGGACGCTGTCAGCAACGGTGCAACCCATCTGGTGGTCGGCCGACCCGTGCTCCAAGCCGCCGATCCGGCCGCGGCGTTCGGGGAATTCATGAAGGAGGCGCAGTGCATCGGCTCTTGATCGCCTATGCCCTGATGGTGATCCCGGCCGGGGGCTTGGGGCAGGCCCCGGATCTCGGGGCTGCTGCGGAGCGTGCTCGCGCGGCCTGGTTCGCGCATAACGCTGCGACCCTGGTCGCCAACAGCCCGCGGCTTCTCATCCAGCTCCCCGGCGCCGATCCGTCGGTGGCGCTGGGTCCAGAACAGGCGGCGGCGCTGCTCGCCGACTTCGTGGCCCCAGCTCAGGAGGTCGAAACGGTGGTTCGTGCCGCCCGAGAGGTCGAGCCCGGCCGCGGCTATGTCGAGCTCCAACGCCAGTACCGGGTGGCGGGCACCCAGAACATCCGGGCTCAGATCCTCCTGCTGGGCTACCGGCTGGATCAGACAGGGTGGACTCTGGTCGAATTTCGAGTGGTGGGTTGACCCGGCTACCGTGCCGACGAAGAACGAGCCGCGGCCCGCCGGGCTGCCTCAGTCGAGGTGAACTGCACCGCGTTGTACAGATTCCATGCCTGGTCGGCGATGCGGTCGTAGAACAACTGATCTGGCTGGGTCTTCGCCTTCTCTGAAAGGCCCGCGCATAGGGTAGCGGCCATCAAGGAAACGGTGTCAGTCTGGTTCATTGGGAACTCCTCTCGCGCTGTTGGTCAACGGTTTGCGTCGAGCATGGCACCAGTAGTAAGGGGTACCCAGACAGGTCCCCAAACCACAGTTGGTTCGAGGTATTGAGCCACCCAATCCCCGTTATCCACCTTCACTTGCGTCTCTTTAGGACCCCTCCTATATTGCCGAGCTAGTCCTTAACCTGGCCCGGAGACACGAGTGAAGGTGCGTTCAAGCGTCAAGCCGATTTGCGAGCACTGCAAGGTCATCAAGCGACAAGGCGTGGTCCGCATCATCTGCAAGCGCAATCCCAAGCACAAACAGCGGCAAGGCTGATCATGGCGCGTATCGCAGGCGTGGACCTTCCTCGCGAGAAGCGCGTCGAGATCGCGCTTACCTACATCTTCGGCATCGGTCGTCCCACCAGCAGCCGCATCCTGGGCGAGACGGGCGTCAACCCGGATACCCGAGTCCGCGATCTGTCGGACGCCGAGGTGGCCCGGCTCCGCCAAATGATCGAGCGCTCGGTCAAGGTCGAGGGCGCGCTCCGTACCGAAGTGGCCATGAACATCAAGCGCCTGATGGACATCGGGAGCTATCGTGGCATCCGGCACCGTCGGGGTCTACCGGTCCGGGGTCAGCGTACCCATACCAATGCACGGACCAAGAAAGGTCCGCGGCGTGCCATCGCCGGTAAGAAGAAAGTGACGAAGAAGTAAATGACCGCACCCGCACCCGCACCCGCACCCGTACCTGCAGCCGCTCCGGCCAAGACGCCGAGCGCCAAGCGCGCCAAGAAGGTGGTCGATACCGAGGGGATCGCCCACATTTCGGCCACATTCAACAACGTGCTCATCACCATCACCGACATGCGCGGCAACACGCTCGCGTGGGGCTCGGCCGGCAAGGCAGGATTTAAGGGCTCGAAGAAGTCCACGCCGTTCGCGGCCACGGTCGCGGCCGAGAACTGCGGTCGTGAGGCCATGAACCTCGGGCTTCGGCGGGTCCATGTACGGGTCCAGGGCCCCGGCAGCGGGCGTGAGTCGGCCATTCAGGCGCTTGCCTCAGTCGGACTGAGGGTCGTGTCGATCCGCGATGTCACCCCGATTCCTCACAACGGGTGCCGTCCTCCCAAGAAGCGCCGGGTCTGATAACGGCCAAACAGCTTACACTGGAGCTCTACTCGAAGTGACCATGACCATTGATTTGACTGGATTGGTGCGCCCGCATCTCGTCGAGATGACCAAGCGGGACGACAACCCGAATGCCGCCGAGTTCCGGCTCCAGCCGCTGGAGCGCGGATTCGGCTATACCCTGGGCAACTCGCTCCGGCGCCTACTGCTTTCCTCGCTTCGGGGAAGCGCCGTCTGGGGGTTCCGCCTCGATGGCGTCGTGCACGAGCACCAGACGGTGCAGGGCGTGCTCGAGGACGTGCATCAGATCGTGCAGCGGCTCAAAGCCCTGACCCTGGTGCTGGCCGAGGATGTGGACGACGCGGTTCTGCACATCCGTCGCGAGGGGGCTGGACCGGTCTACGCGCGCGACATCCAGGAGCACGGATCGGTCGTCGTGAAGAATCCCGATCATCTGCTCTTCACGCTCCAGGACGACCGCGACGTGAGCATGGAGCTGTACGTCAACAAAGGCCGCGGGTACGTCGAGGCCGAGATGCATCCGGCTGATCGGTCGCTGCCCATCGACCTGGTTCGGGTGGACGCCATTTACAATCCGGTCCGCCGGGCCAACTTCACCGTGGCGGAGACGCGTGTCGGCCAGCGGACTGACTACGACCGCCTGACCGTCTCGGTCGAGACCAACGGCACCATCACGCCGGAAGACGCCATCGCGTATGCCGCCGCGCTGGCGCAGGTGCACTTCCAGTACTTCGTCGACTTCGGCAAGGTGCCCACCATGCGGGACGCCGGTGCCGCAGCCGGGGCGGGTGCGGGTAGCAACCTGCGCCAGCGGCTGGGACGGCCGATCGACGATTTCGGCCTTTCGGTGCGCTCGCTCAATTCGCTCAAGAACTCGAATATCCGGACGTTGAAGGATCTGGTCGAGTTTACCGAGGACGACCTGCTCAAGGTCAAGAATGTGGGCGAGAAGGCGCTGAGCGAGATCGCGGAGCTGTTGCAACGGGAAGGCCTGAACTTCGGCATGGGCTTCGAGGACACTGACGCCGAGCTTCGGGTGGTACGGCCCGGTGTCGCGCCGGTGGTGCAACCGTCCACCGGGGCGGGGGACGGGATCTAATGCGGCACCGCGCCAAAGGCCGCCAGCTCTCCCGGACCTCGACCCACAAGCGGGCGATGCTCAACAACATGGCAACCAGCCTGTTCGCCCACGGCCGGGTCGTCACCACTGAGGCCAAGGCTAAGGAATTGCGCCCGTTCGCCGAGAAGCTGATCACGCTGGCCCGGCGGGGCGACCTTCACGCGCGACGCATGGTCCAGCGGCGGATCAAGGACCGGGAGACGCTCGGTCTGCTCTTCCGTGAGATCGGTCCGCGGTTCGCCGCCCGGCCCGGCGGCTACACCCGGATTCTGAAGCTTGGCCATCGTGTGGGAGACGGCGCGGATGTGGCGCGGATCGAGCTCCTTGCGGAATAGGGGCCGTGAGCCCGCACGGCCGTGCGGGCCCACCCAGGAAAAGACAAAGGGGACCTTCGGGTCCCCTTTTTTCGGGCTCAGGACGGGCCTGCAAGGGAATCAGCTGGCCTTCTTGATCCGATTACTCTTCAGACACTGGGTGCACACCCGAATCCGTTTGGGCGCGCCCTCAACCAGAACGCGGACCGTCTGGAGATTGGGATACCAGCGCCGTTTGCTTCGGTTGTTCGCGTGGCTGACATTGTTGCCGGTGACCGGTCCCTTGGCGCACACGGCGCATACCCGTGCCATAAGCTCCACCTTCTTCATTCGTGTCGTGACGCAGCGAGCCCGTAAAACTAACGAGCCCAGCCGGATGACACAACTCAGCCCCACCGAGCCCATTGCCTAAAGCCCTCATTACCGGCGTGACCGGCCAGGACGGCTCGTACCTCGCGGAGCTGCTGCTCTCCAAAGGGTACGAGGTCGTGGGTGTGGTCCGCCGGACCAGCCACCACAGCTATGAGCGGATCGAGCACCTGCTCGGCCGGATCGAAGTAGTCGCCGCCGATCTGCTCGATCAGCACTCCCTCACCGTCGTCTTGCAGGACACCAGGCCGGACGAGGTCTACAATTTGGCGGCCCAGTCATACGTGCCGACCTCGTGGACCCAGCCGGTCCTCACCGGCGAGTTCACAGCACTCGGGGTCACCCGGATTCTCGAGGCGGTCCGCCTGGTGCACCCGTCGGCCAGGTTCTACCAGGCCAGCTCCTCGGAGATGTTCGGCCGGGTAACCGAGACGCCCCAGAGCGAGACCACCTCGTTCTACCCCCGATCGCCCTACGGCGTGGCCAAGGTCTACGGTCACTGGATCACGGTGAACTATCGGGAGTCGTACAATCTGTTCGCGGTCAGCGGGATTCTCTTCAACCACGAATCGCCCCGGCGGGGTATCGAGTTCGTCACCCGGAAGGTGACCGACGGCGTCGCGCGGATCAAGCTTGGGCTGGCCCAGGAGCTCCGCCTTGGCAATCTCGAGGCCCGCCGCGACTGGGGCTTCGCCGGCGATTACGTCGATGCGATGTGGCGCATGCTGCAGCAGCCGGAGCCGAGAGATTACGTCATCGGAACCGGCCGGACCCACAGTGTGGGCGAGCTGGTAGAGGCCGCGTTTGGGCACGTGGGACTCGATTGGCGCAAGCACGTGGTCACCGACCCGAAGTACATCCGGCCGGCGGAGGTGGACCTGCTCCAGGCCGATCCTTCGAAGGCTCAGCGGGAGCTGGGCTGGACACCTACCGTGCGGTTCAACGAGCTGGTGGCGATGATGGTGGACGCCGATCTCGAGCGGCTCCGCGGGCGTAAGTGAGGCCCTGGTGAAGGTGCTGGTGACGGGGGCTCATGGGTTTATCGGCAAACAACTCGTTCGTGCACTCCTGGATGCAAACCACGAGCCGGTGGCGACGCGTAGCACGACCGACACCGAAATATCCCCCGAGTGGGCAGAGACAGTTCGCATAGTTTCGCTCGAGCTTTGCAGCGCCGAGTCGGTTCACAGCGCGGTGCAAGTTGAGCCGGATGCGATCATTCATCTTGGGGCCGTGTCTTACTCGCGCGACGCGAATAAAGATCCGGGATTGGCCTGGAACGTCAATGCAGCAGGAACCGCACGGCTCCTTGCGGCCGTGAAGGACCTGCGAGAAAAAAAGGGGTCCGACCCACTCGTAATCGTGGCTTCGAGCGCTGAAGTGTACGGCGAGGGGGAGGGAGGCCCTCGGGCAGAGTCTGGGACGCTGCGCCCTCTCAATGTGTATGGCGCTACCAAGCTCGGTTCCGAGATTGCGGCCGCCCAGGCTCGGGCTGAATGGGACCTTCGAGTTATCGTAGTCCGGCCGTTTCCTGCTACCGGGCCGGGCTATCAGGAAAATCGGGTCCTGAACAAATGGATCAAGGACCTGCGGAGTGGACAGAGAACGGTCGAGGGGGATCCCAGTATCGTACGGGACTTCATGGATGTGCGCGATGTCGTCAGGGGTTACATGGCTCTTCTGAGTCACGGACACCCAGGCGAGACCTACAATCTTGGCGCGGGCCGAGCCGTCACCTTCGGTGAGCTGTTCACTATGTTGGCCGCGAACCTTCACAAGGAAGCTCGGCTCGTGCTACCGGCTCATCCCCGGCGGGATGCTCGGCACCTGGTCGCCGATATCAGCAAGATACGGCAGCATACTGGATGGTTCCCCACTATTCCTCTGGAGAAGACGATCTCGGATCTGATTGATGCCCAAGCGCACTGATCTCTCGACCATCCTCCTCATCGGCTCTGGCCCGATCGTGATCGGCCAGGGAGCCGAGTTCGACTATTCGGGCACTCAGGCCGTCAAGGCGCTCAAGGAGGAGGGCTATCGAGTGGTGCTGGTCAACTCGAACCCAGCCACCATTATGACCGATCCCGAGCTGGCGGACCGTACCTATATCGAGCCGGTCACGCCCGAGTGGGTGGCCAAGGTGATCGAGCGGGAGCGGCCGGATGCCCTCCTTCCCACCATGGGAGGCCAGACGGGGCTCAACGTGGCCATGGCCCTTCAGCGCGACGGGACTCTGGCACGCTACGGCGTCGAGCTGATCGGCGCGAACGAGCGGGCCATCCGTCTGTCGGAGGACCGGGAGGAGTTTGCTCAGGCCATGGAGCGGATCGGACTGACCACGCCGGAGGGCCGCACGGTACGCAGTGTCGAGGAAGGGCTCGAGGCGGTCGAGGCCACGGATTATCCCGCTATCCTCCGACCTTCCTTTACCCTGGGTGGTTCCGGAGGAGGCATCGCCTACAACCGCGAGGAGTTCGAGACTCTGCTCCGGCGTGGACTGGACCTCTCGCCTGTGGGGTCGGTGCTGGTCGAGCGGAGCGTGATCGGCTGGAAGGAGTTCGAGCTGGAGGTCATGCGCGATGGCGCCGACAACGTGGTGATCGTCTGCTCCATCGAGAACCTCGATCCCATGGGCGTCCACACCGGTGACTCGATCACGGTGGCGCCCGCCATGACGCTGACCGACCGCGAGTACCAGACCATGCGCGATTCGGCCATCCGGATCATCCGCGAGATCGGCGTAGCCGCGGGCGGATGCAACATCCAGTTCGCCGTAAGCCCCACGACCGGAGAGCAGCTCGTTATCGAGATGAACCCCCGGGTGTCCCGCTCGTCCGCATTAGCCTCCAAGGCGACGGGGTTCCCCATTGCACGCATCGGGACCAAGGTGGCCGTGGGCTACCGGCTGGACGAGCTGCCGAACGACATCACCCGGACCACGCCCGCCTCCTTCGAGCCGGTGCTCGACTACGTGGTGGTGAAGATTCCCCGTTTTGCCTTCGAGAAGTTTCCCTCGGCCGATCCCACCCTCACCACGCAGATGAAGTCGGTCGGCGAAGTCATGGCCATCGGTCGGACATTCAAGGAGGCATTTCAGAAGGGCCTGCGCGGACTCGAGGTGGATCGACCCGGCTGGACGGTCGCCGCGGTCCCGGCCGACGATCGCCTCCAGGACACCAGCCGCGAGGCGGTCCTGGCTGCCATCCGGACCCCGACACCGGAGCGGATTTTTCAGGTCAAGTACGCGCTCCAGCTCGGTATTTCGGTTGACGACATTGCCGAGCGAACGGGAATTGATCCATGGTTTCTGTACCAGCTCGCCGAGCTGCTCGAGGCGGAGAAGGAGTGGCGGGAAAGCGGGAAAGCGGGGCGGGTGCCCTCTGGGCGGGTGGGAGGCAAGAGCCCGGAGTCTGCCAAATCCGCCGATGAGGAGAACCGTCGCCACCTGGTGCAGATGAAACGCATGGGATTTTCCGACCGGCAGCTGGCGGATCTGCGCGGTATCTCTGAGGCATCGATGAGGGCGGAGCGTCATCGCCTGAAGATCCGACCCGCGTACAAGACCGTGGACACCTGCGCCGGCGAGTTCCCCTCGTCGACTCCTTACCTGTACTCGTCCTACGACGAGGAGAACGAGGCCCGGCCGGACGGAACCCGCACCGTGGTGATTCTGGGTAGCGGCCCCAATCGGATCGGACAGGGTGTCGAGTTCGACTACTGCTGCGTGCGGGCGGCGCTTGCATTCCGGGAGCTGGGGTACCGCACCGTGATGGTCAACTCCAACCCGGAGACGGTCTCGACCGACTTCGACATCTCCGACGCGCTCTACTTCGAGCCGCTCACGCTCGAGGACGTGCTCGAAGTCGTTGCGGTCGAGCAGCCCATCGGTGTCGTGGTCCAGCTCGGGGGTCAGACTCCCCTTCGGCTGGCCCGGGCGCTGGAGCGGGAGGGCGTCGCTATTCTCGGCACGTCGCCCGAGGCCATCGATCTGGCCGAAGATCGCGGCCGGTTCGAAGCGATCACCCGGGAGCTCGGCGTGGCACAGCCCCCGAGTGGGATAGCACACTCGGTGGACGAGGCGGTGGCGGTCGCCGCCCGGGTCGGATATCCGGTCCTGGTGCGTCCCTCGTACGTGCTCGGCGGGAGAGCCATGGAGATCGTATACGACGATGCCTCACTCCGGAACTACTTCGCCCGCGCAGTGCGGGTGGCGCCGGAGCACCCGGTGCTGATCGACAGTTTCCTGGAGGATGCTTTCGAGGCCGACGTCGATGCCATCGCCGACGGTACCCGGTGCGTGATCGGCGGGGTCATGCAGCACATCGAAGACGCCGGCATCCACTCCGGCGACTCGGCCTGCGTGCTCCCGCCCTATCTCATCACCGAGGCCCAGGTGGACGAGATGCGGCGGCACACCCGGGCCTTTGCCGAGCGGCTCGGTGTGGTGGGCCTGCTGAACGTGCAGTTCGCCATCAAGAACGGCATCGTCTACGTGCTGGAGGTGAATCCGCGCGGGTCGCGCACGGTTCCGTTCGTCTCCAAGACCACCGGGGTTCCCCTCGCGAGCCTGGCCGCAGCCGTGATGGTGGGAAAGACGCTCGAGGATCTGGGGCTCCACGACGATGTGCTTCAACCCTACGTGGCGGTGAAAGAGGCGGTGTTTCCCTTCAGCAAGCTTCCAGGGGTGGACCTCATCCTGGGACCGGAAATGCGCTCGACCGGAGAGGTCATGGGCATCGCCGATTCATTCGGAATGGCGTTTGCCAAAGCGCAGATCTCCGCGGACGGGGCTCTCCCACTCTCGGGATCGGTGTTCGTTACGGTGAACGATCATGACAAGGCGAACGTGACCCCGATCGCCCGCCGCTTCCATGCCCTCGGTTTCAAGATGCTGGCCACCGAGGGTACCGCTCGCTATCTCCGCGCGCGGGGTATTCCGACGGAGCGGGTGCTCAAGGTATATGAGGGCCGTCCCAACGCGATCGACCTGCTGGTGTCCGGGCAGATCCAGCTGTTGATCAACACGCCACTGGGGAAGCTCACCCAACAGGACGATTACGCCATTCGGCGCGCGGCACTCCAACACCGGGTTCCTTACACGACGACCCTCTCGGCTGCCTCGGCTGCCTGTGATGCGATCATCGCGCTTCGCAGCCGCGCTGGTGAGGTGAGACCGCTCCAGGAATGGCACGCACTGGCACGAGAGATGTCGCCCGAGTGGACGGGGTGACCGCAAGGGACAAGGGGTTCATCGCCGCACTCCGGGAACGGGTCCGCGGCACGGTGCGGGAGGCTGACCCGGTTGCGCGATACTCGACCTACCGGATCGGCGGCCCCGCCACAGTGTTGCTCCCGGCCACGCCCCAGGATGTCGCTGCGGCGCTGCTGCTGGCGCATGAGTCTGGGGTGCCGTGGTTTGCCGTCGGGCTCGGCTCGAACATCCTGCTTCCGGATGAAGGACTGGAAGCGCTGGTCATCCGCCTCGGCAAGGGGCTCGATGCGGTGCGGCGCGAGGGTGATTCGTGGACGATGGGTGCGGGCCTCCCGGCGCCGTTGGCGGCCCGTCGGACAGCGGAAGCCGGGTTTGCCGGCCTGCACATCTTCGTCGGCGTGCCGGGGACGGTAGGTGGGGGCGTGTACATGAACGCCGGTTGCCATGGCGGCGACTGGTCCGAGGTGGTGCAGCGCGTCACCGTGGTGGATGCAACCGGGCGCGATAGCGTGCTCGAGCGCCCCGAGATTCCCTTCACCTACCGCCGGAGCGGTCTTGCGGGCAGGATCGTGCTGGAGACCACGGTCCGGCTGCGGCCGGAAGAGCCGGGGAAGCTGGCGGAGGCCGTGGCCGAAATGTTCGAGTGGCGCCAGCAGGGCACACCCTTCAATCAGCCCTGTTGTGGCAGCGTGTTCAAGAATCCCGCGGGACCGAGCTGGAAGCGGGAGGATGGCCCTCGGACCGCCGGGCAGCTCATCGAGGCTGCGGGGCTCAAGGGCTTCACCAAAGGGGGGGCGCAGGTATCGCCGATGCATGCGAACTACTTCGTGAACACTGGGGAAGCGACGGCCGCCGACGTGCGGCGCCTGATCGAGCACGTGCAGAGGGTGATTCTGGAGCGCTTCGGGGTCCGCCTGGAGCCGGAGGTAAAGTTGATCGGCTCCCGGGGTGAGTATCTGAATGAAGTGGACGGTGAACAGTGAACAGTGAACAGTGAACAGTCAACGGACGTGGGGCAACTGCTCCCGTTTACCGTTTACTGTTTACTGTTCACGCTTTTAGGGTGACTATGCCCGACTACTTCGTCCACGAATCCTCGTACGTCGATGACGGCGCGGTGATCGGCCGGGGGACCAAGATCTGGCACTTCAGCCATGTCATGCCCGGCGCGGTCATTGGGGAAGGTTGTAATCTGGGACAGAACGTGGTGGTGATGCCCGGGACCCGGCTGGGCAACAACGTGAAGGTCCAGAACAACGTCTCCATCTATGAAGGGGTCGTGCTCGAGGACGACGTGTTTTGTGGGCCTAGCTGTGTGTTCACCAATGTGGTCAACCCGCGGAGCCACGTCTCCCGGAAGTCCGAATACCAGCGGACGCTGGTGCGCCGGGGTGCCTCGATCGGGGCCAATGCCACCATCCTCTGCGGGGTAACCCTGGGCGAGTACAGCTTCATTGGCGCCGGGGCCGTAGTCCGGAGCGACGTGCCCCCCTTTGCCCTGATGGTCGGCGTGCCGGCCCGGCGGGTCGGCTGGATGTGCCAGTGCGGGGTGCGGCTCCAGCTCAGGGACGGCAAGGGTTTGTGCGCCGCGTGTGGGGCCACCTACCGGGAAAGTGAGTCGGTTCTCCGCCAGATTGACCCACCCCGCTGATTCGGCTAAGTTCCCTAGCTGCCGATGGTTCCGCATTCCATGGCGCCCTCGCTCGGCCTCCATCGGGCTGAAGCACGGGCGCTTTCCAATGACCGCTCCGGACAAAGCGCGGAGCAAGGCATAGGGTCTCTGGTGAACGTACCCCTGCTGGATCTGGTGGCGCAGTATCGTACGATCAAGGACGACGTCCTCCCGGCCGTGATGGCTGTGATCGAACGGCAGGGCTTTATCATGGGGCCGGAGGTGGCGCAGCTCGAGGCCGAGATCGCGCGGCTTTCCCATGCCAGACACGGCATTGCCTGCGCCAGCGGAACCGACGCACTGCTCCTTCCCCTCAAGGCCCTCGATCTCCGACCGGGGGATGAGGTCATCACGACGGCGTTCACTTTTTTCGCGAGTGCCGGAACCATCCATAATGCGGGCGGCACGCCGGTCTTCGTGGACATCGATCCCGTCACCTTCAACATCTCCCCGGCCGCAGTTGCAGCCGCCATCACCCCAAGGACCAGGGGCATCGTGGTGGTCCATCTCTTCGGGCAGATGGCAGCCATGGAAGAGATCACCGCCATCGCCGGACGTCATGGACTGCCCGTCATCGAGGACGCCGCCCAGTCCATTGGGGCCCGGCGAAAGATTGATGGGACCTGGCGAATGTCGGGCGAGCTGGGCATGGTGGGGACCCTCTCGTTCTTCCCCACCAAGAATCTGGGTGCCTGGGGCGATGCCGGGCTGATCGTGACCCAGGACGACGCACTGGCCGAACGGTTGCGCCGCCTGCGGCTGCACGGTGGATCCCGGCAGTATCTTCACGAGGAGGTCGGCACCAACAGCCGGCTCGACAGCCTGCAGGCGGCCGTGCTCCTCGCCAAGCTGCCCCATCTGACCCGCTGGAACGAGGCTCGCCAGCGGAATGCGGCCCGTTACAACGGCGCGTTCAGCGGACATCCGGCGATCTGTCCACCGCGCACGGACCCGGCGAATGACCACATCTTTCACCAGTACACCATCCAGGTGCCGCAACGCGATGAGCTCCAGGCTCATCTCAAGGCAAAAGGAGTGGGCCACGCGATCTACTATCCGCTGGCCCTTCACCTCCAGCCCTGCTTCGCGCACCTGGGTTACCGCCGAGGGAGTCTTCCGGCCAGCGAGGCGGCAATGGACTCGGTTATTTCCCTGCCGATCTATCCCGAGCTGACTCGCGACCAGCAGGACACGGTCATCGAGACCGTCACATCATTCTACGCCTGAGCCGACCGGAATGAGTATCGCGCAGGACCTGATCACCAAGGCGGAGCGCCGCCAGATCCAGTTCGGCATCGTCGGACTGGGCTACGTCGGACTGCCGCTGGCGGTCGAGCTGGCCCAGGCCGGATATCGCGTGCTCGGCTTCGATCTCAACCCCGACGTCGTCGAGGGGGTCAACGCCGGCCGGTCGCACGTCAAGGATGTCACTGATGCCCAGCTCCGGAAGCAGTGCGAGCGCTTCAGCGCGACGACCGACATGTCGCGCTTATCGGAGCCGGATGCGATCTCCATATGTGTCCCCACTCCGCTGTCGAAGTTCAAGGATCCCGACGTCAGCTTCATCGTGGCTGCCACGGAAGCGGTGAAGCAGCGTCTCCGTCGCGGCCAGGCCATCATCCTCGAGAGCACCACCTACCCCGGCACCACCCGCGAGATCATGCTCCCGGCGCTCGAAAGCACCGGACTCACTGTCGGGCGGGATTTCTTTCTCGCCTTCAGTCCGGAGCGGGTGGACCCGGGCAATTCCCGCTACGGTACGCGGAACACGCCCAAGGTGGTCGGCGGCATCACGGCTGACTGCCGGCGAGTGGCGGTCGCGCTGTATCAGCCGGCCATCGATACACTCGTGCCGGTCTCCACCACCGAAGCCGCTGAGCTGGTCAAGCTGCTGGAGAACACTTTCCGGAG
>JAXDMF010000286.1:0-7155 GCA_034666205.1 Gemmatimonadales bacterium | reverse complement strand
GCCGAGCCTGATCTCTGTACCCGTCTCAAGTGTCCCCACTTCGACCGCTGTTTTCTTTTCCGGGCCCGTCGCAAGGCGGCGGAGGCGGACGTCGTGGTGGTCAATCATCACCTCCTCGCGGCCGATCTCTCGGTGCGGCAGGCGCAGGACAACTGGCTGGAGGCCGCGGTCTTGCCGCCGTACCGCCGGCTGATCCTGGACGAGGCCCATCATCTCGAGGACGTGGCAGCCCACCATCTGGGGTCGCAGGTCACCAGCCGGGCCGTGCGTCGCCTGCTCGCTCGATTCGAGCGGAACGGACGCGGCCTGGCGCCGACCGTGTCCCATGAGGTGCAGAGTCACAGCGACCTGTTGAGCCGGGCCAGCCTGGACCTGCTGCAACAACGACTGCTGCCCGCTATCGGGGATGCGCGACGGGCGAGTGACACGCTGTTCCTCCGGCTCTACCAGCGGCTGGAGGATGTGCCTGGAGGACAGCTCCGGCTGGATGACAACTTTGCCACCGACCCGATCTGGGACGAAGGACTCGCCTTCGATCTCGATACCACGCTCGGTGCGTTTCGCGCGCTCAAAGAGACGGTAGAGACCATTGCGGACCGGCTCTCGCAGGCGGAGGAGACGGAGCGCCGGGAACAACTGCTCCAGGAGCTGCGCGGGGTCATGCGCCGGCTGGATGCCGTGTCCGATGGCCTCAACCGATCGCTCAGGCCCGCGGGTGGTGGGCCACCCACGGTGCGATGGATGGAACGGAATCCCCGAGGTCAGAGCGTGGCGCTCTCGGCGGTTCCCCTCGATCTCGCTCCAATTCTGCGGGATCTGCTATTCGACCGGCTCGAGACTGTAGTGCTCACCAGCGCTACGCTGGCCGCAGCCGGAGAGTTCGACTTTCTCCAGTCCCGGCTCGGCCTGAGTGGGGAAACATCGCCGGTGACCGTGCGGGAAATATTTCCATCGCCCTTCGACTACCCCTCGCAGTGCATCTTCGGCGTGCCCAATGATCTTCCGGAGCCCCGCGAGGACGAGCCGGCTCACGGCGCCGCGGTGATTCAGATTGTGCGCGATCTGGCGTACGCCTCCGACGGGGGCATGTTCGTCCTCTTCACCAGTCACGCGGCGCTTCGCCGCGCCGCCCAGGAGCTCCGGATCGGGCTCAGCGACCGGTGGCCTCTGCTGGTGCAGGGCGATTCGCCCCGGGACGTGCTACTCCGCCGTTTTCGCGAGGCCGAGAACGCCATCCTCCTCGGCACCGATTCATTCTGGGAGGGGGTCGATGTGCCGGGCCGCGCGCTCCGTACGCTGGTGTTGAACAAACTACCTTTCAAGGTTCCGTCGGAGCCGATCACCGCCGCCCGGCTGGAGCGCCTGGCTGAGGAGGGGCTGGACGGTTTCATGAACTACCTGCTGCCCCACGCGGCTCTCAAGCTGAAGCAGGGATTCGGCCGCCTGATCCGCACTCGCGAGGATACCGGCGTGGTGATTCTGCTCGATAGCCGGGTGGTAACCAAACGGTACGGCCACCTGCTTCTGACCGGCCTGCCCCGAGCCGAGCGGGTCGTAGGCAGCTGGGCGCAGGTGCGTACCAAGTGCGAGGACTTCTTCGCCCGCCAAGGCATCGGTGCTGTCGTATGATGCCGTTGCGGCCGGCAAAGATCATCGGCATAGGCCGGAACTACATCGAGCACGCGCGCGAGCTGGGCAACGAGATGCCCGCGGTGCCCATCATCTTCTTCAAGCCGCCCACGGCGCTCATCGGCCCGGGTGACACCATTGTGCTGCCGGACGTCTCCCAGCGGGTGGAGTTCGAGGCGGAGATCGGGGTAGTCATCGGCAAGCGGATCCGAAACGCCGATCCGAACGCCGCGGAGCGCGCCATCGGGGGCTTCACCTGCGTCAACGACGTCACCTGCCGCGATCTTCAGAAAATCGATGGGCAGTGGGGGCGGGCCAAGGGGTTCGACACCTTTTGTCCGGTTGGGCCCCGAGTGGTCAGCGGGCTGGATTGGCGGGGGCTCGAGCTGCTGTGCCGGGTCAATGGGGCGGAGCGCCAGCGTGCCAAAGCCACCGGCATGCATTTCTCGATCCCGGAGCTGGTGTCGTTTGTCAGCGGGATCATGACACTCGAGCCGGGAGACCTGATCGCGACCGGAACTCCCGCGGGAACCGCGCCGCTCCACCATGGCGACGTGGTCGAGGTCGAAATCACGGGTGTAGGCGTCCTTTCCAACCCGGTCCGGGCCGAGAACCCATGATCCCCTTCAGCAAGCGCCTTCTGAGTCTCCCGGGGTATCCTCTCGCCGAGATACCGACCCTCAAGCGCCGGCTGATCGAGGCCGGAGTGGACGTCATCGATCTGGGGGCCGGGGACAACGACACACCGCCCCCAGTCCCGGCGATCGAGGCGTTGACCGCGGCGCTCCAAAATCCGGCCATGAGCAAGTACGGATTTCAGCAGGGATTGCCCGAGTTTCGCCAGGCGGCATCTCGATGGATCGAGCGCCGCTTCGGCATCCGGTTCGATCCCGCCACCGAGACACTGCCTTTAATAGGATCGAAGGAGGGCTTGTCTCACCTACCGCTCACGGTCATCAACCCGGGCGACGTGGCGATCGTCCCGGAACCAGGGTATCAGGCCTATCTTGGCGGCGCCCTGCTCGCCGGGGCCGAGCCATACATCGCGCCGCTACTGCCGGAGAACGGCTTTCTCCTGCGCCTGGACCAGGTCCCGCAAGAGACTCTCCGGCGCACCAAAATCGTATTCGTCAACTATCCCAATAACCCGACAGCGGCCGTGGCGACGGTGGCGTACCTTGAACGGACCGTCGCCGTGTGCCGGGCCCACGGAATCCTGCTCGCGTACGACAACGCATACTGCGACCTCACGTTCGACGGTTACCGGGCTCCCAGCATTTTCGAGATTGCCGGGGCCGATGAGGTGGCCATTGAGTTCTTCTCGTTGTCCAAGAGCTACTCGATGACGGGGTGGCGCCTGGGGTTTGCCGCTGGCCGTGCGGAGCTGATCGGTGCCCTGACCCGGGTAAAGTCCTACGTGGACACGGGACCGTTCCTCGCAGTTCAGAAGGCGGGCGCGGCGGCGCTCGACATGGGGGAAGAGCTGGTGGCACCAATCCGGAGCGAGCTCCAGCGGCGTCGGGATGCGGCGGTCACCGCCTTGCTCCAGGCCGGCTTTAGGGTGGAGTCACCCAAGGCGGCGATGTATCTATGGGTGCCGCTGCCGCCCGGCGTTGCCTCTGCCTCCTTCGCCAAGCTGGCCTTGGAAGAGACTGGAGTCGTCGTGCTGCCGGGGAGCGCCTTTGGCCCGGCGGGTGAGGGCTTCTTCCGGATCGCATTGACGGTGGGTGCGGAGCGGTTACGAACGGCCGCCGAACGGCTGGGCGGAGCGCTCGAGCGGGTACGGAGGGGACCGGTTGCGACCACTGTTTGACCTCGGGCTGCCGAAGCGCCGGCCCTGGCCATGGATCGCGATCGTGGCCAGCGTGGCGGCGCATTCGGTTCTACTCCTCGGCTGGGTAAGTGGGCGCCTACCCAGCGTGCCGCCGCTGCCCCGTCAACTGATCGTGCTCGCGGCGCCGGCACAGGGGCATGAGCAGGTTCCCATGTTCTACGATCTCCCTCAGGCAATGGGAGAGCGTCGCGCGCAGGCGCTGCCCCAGGCTCGGAGCGGCCGGTCGGAGCCGAAGGCTTCCCGGCCTGAGCTGCCGGATCGCCAGGCTGTGCCGGTTCTCCCCAAGCCGGTCCGGCCAGTGCGTCCCCTCGCCGACACCGGCGGAGCTGTTCCGAAGGAGCAAGCTCCACTGGGCCGGCTCGGGCCTGGCCTGGCTCAGGGCCGGCTCTGGGTTCGTCCCTTGCCGCTCCCCCCGCGCGAGCTGGCGCAACGGCTGACCAAGAGCCGCGCCCAGCTGGTGGACAGCGCGGTCACGGCGATCGTGCAGCAGTATCTGGACTCCATCGCGAACGATCCCGCCACCAAGAATCAGGCGCTTCCCAGCTGGACCACCGAAATTGCGGGAAAGAAATTCGGGCTGGACTCGAAGAACATCTACATCGCGGGACTCAAGATACCGGCAGCGGTTCTGGCTTTGCTGCCGATACCGGCTGGTAACATCGACCAGAACCGGGCCTACAACCACCTGATGGACCTACGAGACGACCTCCTCTATGCCGCCCGGCGGGCCGAGACCATGGAGGAGTTCAAGAAGGTCATTCGGGAGATCCGCATCCGCAAAGAGAAGGAGCGCGAGTTCGAGAAGAACCAGCGAACCGCCCCGCCGCCGGAGAAGCCGCTTGTCCCGTGAGAGGTCTCACCTCTCACCTCTCACCTGTCGCCGGAGGCGGAGTAATTTCGCCCGAAGCCGAGATGTGCGCCGCCGTAGGCCCGAAGTCCTCCCTCGAAAGCGTTCGAACCAGTTGGATGGCCGCCCCGTCCGGGTCGGGGGCGGGGCCGCGTCGGGGGAGCTGCACCATGGGCACGAGTCGCGCGCGACGGAGCGTGCGATCTTCGGCGAACTCGAGTCGCAGCACGCCGGTGATTCCCAGCGGGCCGTCCAGGTTGAAGCCGCGGTAGGTGAGGAAATTGCCGAGCGAGTACGCAATGAGCCGGCCGCGGTAGAACTCCATCCCTCGAAGCACGTGGGGACCGTGTCCGATGACTGCATCAGCGCCGGCGTCGATCACTGCGCGTGCCCAGCGGCGCAACTCCCCACGAGGCTCCTTTCCCAACGACTCGGCGACCTCGCCGACGTGCTGCGCGTTGACTCCTTCTGCGCCGCCATGGAAGGTCACGATGAGTAGATCCACCAGCGGACGCACCGAGTCTACTACCGCGTGGCTCCGCTCGATGTCCAGCAGATCGTAGGCGAAGGGGTAGGTGGTGAACCCGATGAGCCCAACGGTGGTGAGACTGTCGCCCCGTCGGATAGTGTCCACCACGATCCGACCCAGGGGACCGTAGAGCCGGAGTCCCAGGCTGTCGAGCGTGCGGTCGGTAGACTCGCGGCCGGGCGCACCGAGATCGTTGGAGTGGTTGTTGGCCAGGTTTAGATCGGTGAAGCCGGCCTCGACCAGGCGGGGGGCAAGTCCGATCGGGGTACGAAAGGCGTAGCAGTTGCGGCGGATTGCCGGCGGCTCGGGAGGTCGCGGCTTGGATTTCCTGCGCTTCGGCAGGGGCTTTGGGATGAGGCATTTGGTCGAGGTGCCGGTGTCGGCCAGCACCCCCTCGAAGTTTCCCACGACAACGTCACCGGAGAGGGCCGTGCGTGCGGAGTCCAACAGACCGCGCCCGCTGTCGGGCGGGATCCCATCCTCCAGCGTGGCGGTCCCCAGGTTGATGTCTCCGGCGAAGGCAAGACGCACCGGCGCATAGAGCCGGGCTGGTGGGAGCGGAGTCGGCTCCAGCAGCGGGGACGGGGGGAGCACCAGTGAATCGGGCCGCTCGCCTGAGGGCTGGGGCGGCGCTGGAGGAGGCGTCTTAGCGCAGCCGGCGGCCACCACCGCTGCGATCAGCCAAAGCGAGCTTCGCCTCACGCTGTGCTCACACCTCCCCCGGACTTTCGCGCCACCTCGTCCAGCCGGCGCAGGCTCCGCTCGCGCCCGACCACCGCCAGAAGCTCGTTGACCGGCTCCGACACGGTGGATCCAGTCAACGCCACCCGGACCGGCTGCATCACGTCGCCCAGCTTCAGGCCGTGCTCCGCGGCCACGGCCTTGAGCTTGTCGACCAGCTGCTCAGGGTTCCACTCCGCCGGTCCCAGCGCGGTGAGTGCGGCAGTGGCGCGGCCCAGATTCTGGGCAAACGCAGCCCCCATCTTTTGCATCAACGCTTCCCCCTTGGCGTCGACTGTGGACCGGGCCGGATCGAGCCGTACCGCAACCTGCTCCGCGACGTGGAGAATCGTCCGCGATCGAGCCTTGACCGAGTCTATCAAGGGCCGAAGATCGCCATTCGCTTCTACTCCCATGAGACTCAATTGGCGCCTCACCGGCTCGAGCAAGTCCTCCACCGGAACGGCGGAGAGGTACTGACCATTCATCCACTCGAGCTTGGTGGTGTCGAAGACCGCGGCCTTCTTCTGAATCCCCTCGAGGGTGAAGAGCCGGATCATCTCATCCTCGGGGAGGATCTCGCGATCGCCCCCGGGCGACCAGCCCATGAGGGCGAGGAAGTTCCGCATCGCGGCGGGAAGGATGCCCTGCTCCTGGTAGTCGCCGACGGCGGTGGCCCCATGCCGCTTGGAGAGCTTCTTGCCGTCGGCACCCAGGATCATCGGGACGTGGGCAAATACCGGCGGCTCATGGCCGAGCGCGCCGTACAAGGCAATCTGCTTGGGCGTGTTCGAGATGTGGTCGTCGCCCCGGATCACATGGGTGATCCGCATGGCGATGTCGTCGGAGACGACAGCCAGGTTGTAGATGGCGCTGTTGTCGCTCCGAAGGATCACGAAGTCGTCAAGGTCGCGGCCCTGGAAGCTGATCCGGCTGTGCACCGCGTCGTTCCACGCGATCTCCCGGTCATCCATAATGAAGCGAATCGTGGACGGCGCGCCGGCCCGCACCCGCTTCTCCACTTCGGAGGGCGTGAGGGCCAGGCACCGGCGATCGTAGCGGAACCCAACGCCCGCGGCTTCGGCCTTGACTCGCTGGGCATCCAGCTCTTCGCGAGTGCAAAAGCAACGGTAGGCCTTCCCCTCGGCCAGAAGCCGTTCGGCATCGGCCTGGTGCTGCCTCGCGTATTCCCCCTGGAAGTAGGGGCCCTCATCCCAGGTGATGCCGAGCCAGGTGAGGCCGTCCAGGATGACGCGGGTGTGCTCCTCCGTGCTGCGCTCGCGATCGGTGTCTTCGATACGCAGCACATGGGTGCCGCCGGTATGCCGGGCGTACAGCCAGTTAAACAGCGCCGTGCGGGCGCCGCCGACGTGCAGGTAGCCGGTTGGGGATGGGGCGAAGCGAACTCGGGGTGGTGTCATAGATAAAGCGTAAACAGTGAACGGTGAACGGTAAACGGGAGGCGCCGGGCAAGCCCGTTCACCGTTTACTGTTCACCGTTTACGCTGTTTGGAAAAAACGGAGCGGGAGGGATTCGAACCCTCGATAGAGGTTGACCCCCTATGCCGGTTTAGCAAACCGGTGCCTTCAGCCACT
>JAXDMF010000285.1:0-10077 GCA_034666205.1 Gemmatimonadales bacterium | reverse complement strand
CATCCACCGTGATGGCTGGCCCCCCGGGCTCGCTGCCGGTAAATCGGAGGCCCTGCTGCCAGATCACTGTTGCCCGCTTGGTCTCGCGCGCCATGCTACTCCCCTACCCTTCGCTCTGCCCTCGGCGCGACCCGGTAGTAGTCCCAGATGGCGTAGATGGCGATCGCCCCGGTTGCCCAGGCCATCGGTCGGAGCAGCGGGGAGTTTAGCAGAAACGCTACCAGCGTCAGCACTTGCGCCACAGTCACGGCCTTTCCGCCCGCCCGGGCGGGGATGGCCCGCGGCCGATGGGAGAGTAAAGTGGCAACGAAGGCAATCGTCGCCACTATGTCCCGCAGGAGGACGGCGGCAATCTCGTACAGCTCCAACCTCCGGGAGAACGCCACCACACCGAAGGCACAGGCCATGAACAGCTTGTCGGCGATTGGATCGACCACCGGGCCCAATGCCGAGCTGCCGAACCGCCGTGCGAGCGGCCCGTCGAGCAGGTCGCTGAGGACCGAGGCGGCCAGGACGCCGAGCCGCCAGTTGGAGTCCGGCGCAAGAAGGAATGCGACGGCCAGCGGGATCCGCATGGCACTCAGGAAATCGGCCGGTGTCCAGTGCACGCGACCTTGCTCGCCCCTCGGACCAGGACTAGCTTCGGACACGCTGCTCCCCCCGCAAACGTGAGCGTACAAGATACCCAGGTCGTTCGCCTGCCCCCGCTTCCCTCGGTGACCTCGATCCGCTCATGATGCTCGACACGGCAGTGATTCCGTGCGGGGGGCTCGGTACCCGGTTACATCCGATCACCCGCTGGCTGCCGAAAGAGATACTTCCAGTAGGGCTGAAGCCGCTCCTGTACTGGACCTTGGACGAGGCGGCCGATGCCGGCCTGCTGCGGGCTATCATCATCACCAACCCGCACAAACCGATGCTCGAGACCGTGGCCCGGAACTATCAGGGTCCGCTCGAGCTCGAGTTCGTGCCGCAGGATCATCCGCGCGGGCTGGGCGACGCATTCCTCCGGGCGCGCGACAACCTCGGCGGGTCGTCGTTTGTCGCTCTTCTTCCCGATAACCTCTTCCAGGGAGCCAACCCGACGACCGCCCTGATTTCCACCTACCGGAAAACCGGCCTGACCACTGTCCTCCTGGCGGAGATCGAGCGGAGGGACGCCGGATCCAAGGGCGCGACCGGCCGCGCCGCCGTTCGCAAAGAGCCGGATGGCAGTCTTCGGGTCACGGCTATCGCCGACAAGGGGGCCGGCCGGTTCGACGCCACGGGTGACCAGGTGGCGGTCACGCCGGTCGGCCGAATAGCCTTCTCGGGCAACGTCCTTGCCGAGTTCGACGAAGTGGGGCGTAGTCTCGGACCTGGCGTGGAGCTCGACGACGTCCCCGTGCTCCAGCGCCTTGCCGGCCGGAAAACGCTGGCCGGGGTGATCAGCCCAGCCAAGTTCTTCGATGTTGGAGTTCCGGAAGGCTATCGGGAAGCCGTGGCGGCATTTCCCGCCCGGGCCTGACGCAGATGGGTGCCTCATGAGCTTCAATCACCAACTGCTCGAGCTCACCTCGGTGGATCCAGCCCGGCTGCGGGATGCTGGCGCTCTCTCGGCTCTGGTGGTATCGGCGGCGGGAGCCGTAGGAATGCCTTCGCTGGGACCACCGGTCGTGCGCGAGGGAGCCGGGGCGATCGCGGTCGCTCTCCTCTGCCTCGAGGGTCACATCGTTCTCCACGGCGCGCCGGCGGAAGGAGTCTGCCTCGTGGAAATCATCGCGCGTGCCCCGGCGGATGTCAGCAAAGGGATCAACGTGATCAGCCGCCGGCTCGGGAGCTGAGTCCGGTTCCGCGTACTACGCCCTCCGCCCGCTTCGAGCGCCGCAGATAGCGCTGCGCAACTCGTGACACATCATCCGCGCATGTTGCACGAAAGGCAGCGCCCGGATTCTCCAGGTCGCCGAGCCCGTTGCCGATCATCCAGGCCTCGAGAATTTCTCCGGCCAGCGCCCCGCCACTCTGCCGCCCAACCTCGGCCTGGCCCGACAGATAGTTCACCGCCTGCCTCAGCTCGGCGTCGCTGACCGGCGTCTGAGTGAAGCGCTCCAGCTCCTCCAGCATGGCCGCCCGGGCCTCCTCCTCGCGGTCGGGCGAAGTGGCGATGTACGTCACCAGCGCCCCCGCACGACCCCGCTGCCAGCTCGTCGCGAGAACCGTATACGCCAGTGAACGCCGGTCGCGCAGGGCTTCGAACATTCGCCCGCCCAGCCCGCTGGCCACGGCGGCCCACACCTCGCCGGCGATGCGATCGGGGTCGCGCCGGCTCGGCCCCGGGAAGATCATTGCCACCGCCGACTGGGCCTTTTCCCGGTTGACCACCTTCGTCGAGTCCTCGACATTGCCGCCCGCCCACAGCACCGGCGCCAGATGACGCTGGTCAGGCAGCGCCCGGCGATCACGAAACACGCCAGCCAGTGTCGCGCTGGCGTGGTCGGGATCGACGTCGCCTACCGCGATGACGACCGGACGTACACCCAGGAGTGCTCGCTCATGCCACGCTCGAACCTGAGCGGGCGCAATGCCGGGAAGCGTGTGCGGCAGACCGCTCACCGGGAGCCCGTAGCCCGCCTCGCCGAAGGCGGCAGCGAATCCCAGCTGGAACGGATAGCGGAACATGTCGTCCGCTACCTGCTCGGCCTCGATGGCCATGAGGTCCCGCTCGGTGGTGACATCTCCATCTCTGAGCCGCGGGTTGTCGAGTACCAGCTTCAGCAGGGCAGCCGCCTCGCCGAGATGCTCGTTCAGGACCGTCGCCCCGAAACCGAGCCAGTCGGAGGCCACGGTGGCGCCGAGGGTGCCACCCAGACGCTCAAAGGCGAATGCCAGCTCGCCGGCTTCGAGATCACCCGCGCCGCGGACGGAGCTGCGGATGGACAAGGCACCGAGACCGGCCTGAGATGGCGGCTCGAACTCGGCACGCGGCACGTAAACGCCGAGCGTCACCAGCGGAACTCCAGCCTTTCGCCGCACCAGCAGATCCACCCCCGGCAGCGGAGTATGGATAACCTCGGCTTGGGAGCGCCCGGCGGCCCGGTGCGCGGGCGGCACCTTCCGGCGGGGAACGGGTTGGGTCGAAGGCTCTTTCAGCGCGGTCACTGCGAAGGTCTGCTCCAGCACCGGCGCGGTCAGGTCCAGCCCTTCGCCGTTGGGGAGATAGGCCACCCCGGCCACATTGTCGGGCTGGAGATAGCGGGCCGCCGCCTCTCGTACATCATTGGCCTCGACCTTCTCCAACGCCTCGTACTCGCGATCCAGTAACGACACGTCGTCCAGCGCTTCCGCCGCCGCGAGCGCCGACGCCTTTCCTTCCATGGACTCCATCCGCCGGGCCCACCGCGCCTTGAGCAGGGTCCTGGCCCGGTCCAGCTCGGCGGGACTGGGCCCCAGGAGAGTCAGACGGGAGACGGACTCCGCGATGCCACTCACGGCTCGGGGAAGCTGCTCGGGCGCGAGGTCGGCGCTGATGCTGAAGACGCCGAGCTCGGTGGGCGCGTAATTGCTCGCGGACACGGAGGTCACGATCCCTGGCTCACGCAGCGCCCGGTAGAGCCAGCTGCCTCTCCCCGACCCGAGTACAGCAGCAGCCATATCAAGCGCCGGTGCGTCGTCGTGCAGCGGCGGTATCGTTCGCCATCCGAGAACCAGCTCGGCCTGAGTTACGTCCCCGCGCAGCGTGCGGGCGCGAACCTCGCGCAGTGGCGGCTCGTCGGGCGAGCGGTCCACCGCGCCCGCGGCTACCGGCCAATCGCCATAGGCAGCGTGCGCCAGATCGAACGCCTGATCCGGGTCGAGGTCTCCGGTGATTGCCACGATCGTTCGTTCCGGCACGTAGCGGGAGCTATAGTAGGACCAGACGTCATCGCGGGTGAGCCTGGCAAGTTCGGCCTCGTGACCGATGCGCCAGCGCCTGATCCGGTGCCGGTCGAACATCACCTCGTGCAGTGTCTCCTGCGCCACGGCGCCGGCCGTGTCGAGCTTGCGCTTGGCTTCCTGAATGATGACCTGAAGCTCCCGGGCAAGCTCATCGGGATCGATGATGGAGTTGCGCAGCGCGTCGGACTGGATGTCGAGGGCGGCGGCCAGCCCCGACGACGGAAGCACCGTGAAATAGCTGGTGTGATCGTACCCGGTACCGGCGTTGAGGTAGCCCCCCGCCGACTTGGTTTCCCGGGCAATCTCGCCCACGCCGCGCTTCCTGGTGCCCTTGAAGAACATGTGCTCCAGCACATGGGAGATCCCGGTCCAGTGGTCGGGCTCGTCGAAGAACCCGGCCTTCACGTGGGTCACCACCGCCACCACCGGCGCGGAATGGTCCGGCTGAACCAGCAGGGTGAGGCCGTTGGGGAGGACCTGGCGGAGGACGCCGTCGGTCCACAACGACGGTGAGCGGTGAGCGGTGAGCGGGTACCTGACGCGGACATCTCGATCAATAACCCCTGGGAGAAAAGAAAAAGCGGAGCGCCTCAAAATTTAACCGGGGCGCCCCGCTTATCGCTCACCGCTCACCGCTCACGCTTTTCTGTACAATCCGCAGCACGCCAGCCTCGGCGCTTCCCATGATGAACGCCTCAGCGTCCGTTGTTGGAATGATGACCCCGGTTTCGGCGTGTCCACGGCGGGCCAGACTTGCCATAAAATCGCTGAGCGATCCCTGCGCCCACTCGCGGTCGGCCGCCTTCATCTGCAACAGGATCTCGTCCCAGCTGCCGCGGATGGTGTGGCCCGCCAGCGTCATGACCAGGTGGGCTTCGGCCTGGGCCGGTTTCTTCTGCATGGCGTGGAGCTCGGTGAGCAGGGTGCCGAAGAGCTCGAGCTGGTGCGGATCTCGCACCCCGCCGTCCGCGTGCTGCGCCTCGACTTCGGCCAGCAGCATGTCGATGGCGTCGGGTTCTCCGGCCACCTCGCCCAGCCGCACGAGCCAGGGGGCCAGCTCCGGATCTTCGTCGGGCAGGCGGTAGATCGTCTTCTTCAGCTCGATGTGACGCCAGATTCCCAGCTCGTCGTAATGATCCTCGGGCTGAGTACGCTCGAGGTGATGCAGTGCCGCTTCGGTCTCGCCTCGATCGTAAAGCAGGTTGGCGAGGTAAATCCTGGCTTCGCTGTAGCTCGCATCGATTTCCAGGGCGCGACGCAGCCAATACAGCGAGCCCGCGTCGTTCCCCATGCGGTGGGACGCGTAGCCCAAGCAGGCCGCCGCATCGGGCGATTCCGGATGGGCCGATGCCGCCAGATCGAAGAACCGATGGGCGGGGGCGACCAGGCCCTCGCGGAACAGCGCTCTGCCGATCTGGAGCATCAACTCGTGATCGTCCTGAAAGCCGAGCTGGAGGATGCGCTCGACGGCCCGCATGGCACCGGCACGGTCGCCGAGCTTGAGCAGGGTTTCCCCCAGGCCCGCAAGGCCATCCTCGTGATCGGGGTCCAGTGCGAGCGCCTGTTCATAGCTCCGCCGTGCCCACGCGAATTCCTCGCGAGCGAGGTGGGCGTAGGCTCTGCCGATATGCAGTTCAACCGCGTGGGGATATAGAGCGATGCCTTCTTTGAGGACGGTCAGGGCTTCATCGTAGCGGCCTTCGTTATAGAGGTGATGGGCTTGTTCGTCAAAGTCGTCGGAGCTGAGGAATGCGTCCGACATCGGAAGGGCCTCCCGCGGCTGGTTACCGACAAAGTACGGAGTTGCGGCACACGTAGCAAGAGAACTCCACCGTCTGGAGGCTAGACGATCCGAGTCGCGACCGGCGGTGACCACAATCACCCCCAATTTCAACGGGGAAACCTATTTAGGATGGATAGTACAGGGCTGGTGCCGGGAGGGTTGACGCTGTCAGTTCTGGCGTCATTTTACTGACTGGTCAGTTACTTACTCCTCTGAGAGCATCGCCGTGTCAGACCGTCCGCCTGCCGAATCCACGCTGCACCCCCGCTGGCAACGCCGCCCCGAATCCCGGCCAGACGAGATCCTCGATGCCGCTCGAAGAGTGTTCGGCGACTGCGGCTTTGCCCGCACGAAGCTGGAGGATGTCGCCCGGCTGGCTGGAGTGAGCAAGGGAACACTCTATCTCTACTTCGATTCCAAAGAGACGCTGTTTCGGGAGATGGTCCGGGCCAAGATCGTCGCGCTTCTGGCCAAGAGTGAAGCCTTGCTGGATTCGCATTCGGGCTCATGCCGCGACCTTCTGGTCCAGCTGATCACCGGGATGTTTCACTCCATGCGCAACCAGGAGATCGTCACCATCTCGCGAGTAGCCCAGGCAGAGTTCGCCAGCTTCCCCGAGCTGGCCCAGTTCTACTTCGATGAGGTCATCGTCCGCGCCCGCCGCTTGGTCGAGAAGGTGCTCGAGCGGGGAATTCAGGCCGGTGAGTTCCGGGCGGTTCCGCACGGCTTTGGCGCCCGCGCCCTGCCGTCCCTCCTGGTTCATTCAGTTCAGGTGCAGTGTTGGTTCCGCAAGCTGGATCCGGAGGCCTTGAGTGACGAAGAGGCGCTCGAAGGTCTGATCGACTTCTGTCTCAATGGGGTACTGGCTCGCCCCGACTCCCGGACCTGAGGACCGCATAGTCATGCGTTACGTGCTGGCCACGCTCATCGGCGCGCTTGCCGGTTTTGCCTCTCCTCTCCTGGCTCAGGCGCCTGCGATCCCCACAGGCCCGATCAGGCTGATCGACGCCATCAACCTCGGCCGGCGCCAGGGGGTCGACGCGGTGGTCGCGCGCTTGAACCTACGTGCCGCCAACGCGCGGGCGGGACAGCGCCGGGCCGATCTCCTGCCGACCATCAGAGGTGGCGCATCGCTCACGCGCCAAACTGTGAACCTCGATGAGTTCGGGATCCCGGTGGCCACTGGGATCACCGATCCGTTCAACATCTACCGCCTCCAGCTTCAGGCGTCACAGACCTTGTTTGACGCCAGCCTTATCGCGCGGCTCCGGGCAGGAAGGGACACTGCGATCGCTGCTGGATTGGATGCCCAGGCGGTCGGTGAGATCGCCGGCGCCACCGCGGGGCTGGCATATCTCCGAGTCCTCAGCGCCGAAGAGACAGTGAGTGCCAGGGAGGCTGACAGCACAGTGGCCGCGGATCTGCTGGGCCAGGCGCGCCAGCTGGTGCAAGCCGGAGTCAACCCCGCCATCGACGCCACCCGCAGTGAGGTGAGCTTCGCCGCGGTGCGCACCCAGCTCGAGATCGCGCGAAACAATGCGGACGGTGCCCGTCTCGATCTGGTGCGGGCGCTCGATCTCCCGTCGGGGACCCGGCTCGAGTTGGCCGACTCGCTGGGGCTCGCGCCACTCGAAATTCCCCGCCAGCCTGACGAGGCTGCCCGCTTTGCCCGCGAACACCGGGCCGAGCTCGCGGCCGAGCGCGCCAGGACGCAGTCGGCTCGTCGCAGCCTCCGGGCGATCCGGTACGAGAATCTCCCGAGTCTCTCGGCCAACGGCGCCTACATCGAAAGTGGCCAGGAGACCGGCACCCTGGCCGGCAGTTACAACCTGCAGCTGCTCCTGAACGTTCCCATACTCGACGGGTTCCGCCGACAGAATCGGTCCAAGGAGCAGAGCGCCAGGGTCGAGATCCAAGAGCTTCGGGAGCACGCCCTGACCAATCAGGTCGAAACCGAGGCGCGCCAGGCGGTGCTCGACCTCTCCTCAGCCGAGCAGCAGGTGGCGATCGCTCTCGAGCGGGTCCGCCTGGCCGCGACGGAGTTGGCCGAAGCGCAGCAGCGCTTCCAGGCCGGCGTGGCGGGCAGCGTCGAGACGACAAACGCACAGAGCTCGGTCATTTCCGCGCACGACGCGCTGATTCAGGCCCGGGTCAACTACGGCAGCGCCAGAGTGAGAGCCTACCGCGCCCTCGGCGTCCTCGACCAACTCCAATGAACCGTGTACTCACGGACTGAGACCAGAACATGGCGACCGAAATTGCGGCAGAGACGACCCAGCGCGCCCCGGCGACTCCCCCGACCAAGCGCCGGCGGATTCCGCTTCTGATCGTGGGAGTTGTCGTGCTCGCCATGGGGGTGTGGGGCGTACGGCGCTACCTCTACTCCCGGCACCACGTATCGAGCGACAACGCCCAAGTCGACAGTCACATCACGCTCATTGCCCCGCGGATCGCGGCGTTTGTATCCCGAGTTCTGGTGGACGACAACCAGCATGTGAACGCGGGTGATACGCTGGTCATTCTGGATGACCGCGATATCAAGGTGCGCCTGGAACAAGCCGAGGCCGACCTCCGCGCAGCCGAGGCCGCGGCAGGGACTCGAGGAAGCGCCGGGGAAGCGAAGGCTCAGTTCCAGGCCACTCGGTCCCAGGCTGCCTCCGTGGAGGCCGGGGTCATTGCTGCCGAAGCGGACTACAAGAAGGCGGCCGCTGACCTGGAGCGCTACCGCGGCCTGGCTGCCCAGAAAATCGTGCCGGCGCAGCAGCTCGATGCGGCACAAGCTGCCTTCGAAGCCGCGGCGGCCAAGCTGGAATCTGCCCGGAGGTCGGCCTCTGCCGCGGGCAGCCAGGTGTCGGCTTCGGGGGCCGCGGTTCGCAGCGCGGATGCTCGCCTGGCTGCCGCTCAGGCGGCGGTGGACAACGCCCGGCTTGACCTGAGCTACGCCCGGATCACCGCTCCCACGGCCGGCGTCATCGCCAAGCGAAATGCCGAAACCGGCGCCCTGGTCCAGCCCGGTCAGAGTCTCATGTCGATCGTGCCGGACCGGGACGTGTGGGTGACGGCCAACCTCAAGGAGACCCAGCTGACCAACGTGCGCGTCGGTGACTCGGTCGTGTTTACCGTCGACGCCTATCCCGGCCGGAAGTTCTCCGGGTTGGTGGAGAGCCTGAGCCCCGCCACGGGCGCCAAATTCGCGCTGCTACCCCCGGACAATGCCACCGGAAATTTCACCAAGGTGGTGCAGCGGGTTCCGGTCAAGATCGCGGTGGAGCAGTCGACCGACTCGACCCACCTGCTTCGGCCGGGCATGTCGGTCGATGTGGACATCGCCACCGGCGGTCGTCACCGCGACCCCTCCACTTCAGCTGCGGTGAAGTAGCTCATAAGACCACGGATGAACGCGGATGGGAACGGATTGTCCCTTCCCCGGCCAGAGCTCCGCGCCCAAGTTCAGGACAGACATGATAGGAATTTTTCTTTAAGTGGTTTTCGAAAACTAGCCTTCTGAATTGCGGGCGGGGGCCAAAATTGAGTAAGAGTCCCACCTCTAGAGCGGTGGCGCGCAGGTAATTGAGCAGTTGCGCTTCGTGAGCCGACTGAAGTCTGGGAAAGGCCTTAGCCTCAACCAATACAGTCTCATTCACGACGAGATCTGCTCGGAACCTCCCAACCACTTTACCTCGGAAGCTCACCTTGAGTGGGACCTCTCGTTCCACCGAGAGATGAGTCTCCCGTAAGGCAAGCGTGAGTGCTTCTACGTAGACGGCCTCCAGAAATCCACCACCCAATTCATTGTAAACGTCAAAGAACACCCCAATGATTTTTCTGGTGGTGAGGTGGTGCTTTAATCCGTTTCCATCCGTGTTCATCCGTGGCCTCGGGCCGGGGGGCGGGGAAAATGTGTCATCTCACCGGACCATGTTGTATCGGTTAGCTTAGTGATGTGACCTTCCAGCGCAAATTGCTGCTTGGTTTTTCGCTCATGGTCCTCCCCGCCCTGCTCCTCGGGGCCGAGGCGATCCGGAGCAACCTGCTCGAGCGCCGGGCCTTGGAGGTGCTGGGGCGGAGCATGGCACGCACTCGGACGTATGCCGAGCTGGAAACGGCGATGTTTGACCAGAGCGACGTCATCTGGCGTTATCTCACCGGCATGGACCCTACCGCCAAGAATGAGTTTCGCCTGACGGGCCAAGTGGTGGACTACTGGCAGCAGCGCTGGGCTGCGGAGCTTCGGCCCGACGAGATGGGACTCGCCGATGGGGTCCGCGGTATCCAGCATCAGATCCAGGGCGTGGCGGACACCATCTTTCGTTTGTTCGATAGCGGCCAGCGGCAGGCAGCGTACTCACTGGCCCAGCGAGAGCTGAAGGGTCGTCTTC
>JAXDMF010000284.1:0-5121 GCA_034666205.1 Gemmatimonadales bacterium | reverse complement strand
GCAGGCTCCCGACGCCATCCTCGTTGTGAGGTATCTGATCCATAAGGCGCGGGATGACGCCGGCTACACCGGTACCGGTGGTGTCGGTGAGGTACTTCCCCACCGTGCCACTGGAATTGGCGAGGCCGTCCGGGAAACGCGACGACCTGGAATTCAGGAGAAGCCGGGCCGACTCGCATGCGCTGGCCGCGAGCACCACGACCCGCGCCCGCACGTGGCGGTCGGTGCCCGTGACCTTATCGACGTAGGACACACCGCTGGCGAGTCCCCTGCGGTCTACGGTCACCTCCCGGGCCATTGCGTTGGTGAGGAGCGTGAGCCGTCCCGTGGCCATGGCGGGGGTGAGCAGCACACCAGGGGAAGAGAAGTTTGAATTGGTGCGGCAGCCACGGCCGCACTGCCCGCAATAGTGGCACGCCGCCCTGCCGTTGTGTGGGCGGGTAAGCACCGAGATCCGCGCGGGAATGCAGGTGATGCCGAGCCGGCCGCAGGTCTGCTGGACCAGCAGCTCGTAGCAGCGGGGTCTTGGTGGCGGCAGGAAGATGCCGTCCGGGTGATTCCTCAGCCCTTCCACACTGCCGAAGATCCCGACCAGACGGTCCACGCGGTCGTAGAAGGGTCGAATGTCGTCGTACCCGATGGGCCAGTCGTCGCCCACGCCGTCGATGGTCTTGCCCCGAAAGTCGTCGGGGCCGAACCGGAGCGAGATGCGCCCCCAGTGGTTAGTGCGCCCCCCCAGCATACGGGCCCGCCACCAGTCGAACCGGGTGCCGGCCGCCACGGTGTAAGGCTCCCCCTCGATCTGCCAGCCACCAATGCAGCCGTCGAATTCACCGAACGGGCGCTCTTTCGTCGGCGCCCCGCGCCGGGGGGACTGGTAGGGCCAGGCCAGCATCGCCGAGTCCTTTCCGTTGTCCCACATCCGACCTGCCTCGAGCAGCACCACGCTGGCTCCCGCGTTGGTGAGGGCGTAGGCGGCCATTCCACCGCCGGCCCCGGAGCCGACGATGCACACGTCATACTGCGCGCTGACTCCCGGTATCACAGCTGATTCTTCTTGATCTGATCCACGGCGTAGGCCGCGGCACGAGCGGTAAGGGCCATGTAGGTGATCGATGGGTTCTGACACCCCGACGAGGTCATGCAGGCTCCGTCGGTGACGAAGAGGTTTTTGACATCGAAGCCTCCAGAGAATAGTGCGTAGGCCCAAGATGTCGCCCGACGGTGAGCCGCGCCAGCGCCGCCATCGTGGAAAACTTTGACCGACCCGCTTTTCCGCTTACCCGCTGTCCCGCTTATAATTGGCCATGAACATTCAACAGAGCCGCATCCCCTACCTGCCTGCCCGCATCGAAGGGTTGTCGGCGATGGCGATGAACTTGTGGTGGAGTTGGAGCCGAGAGGCGCGCAGCCTCTTCCACTCCATCGACGAGGCGCTCTGGCACCGGACCCGGCACAATCCCCTCGAACTGCTCTGCCGGGTGGATCCGGCCCGCATTGCGGCGTGCGCCAGCGACAGCGATTTCCTCCGCCGGTACGACGATGTCATGGAGCGGATGGCGCGGGAGTCTGATAGCGGTCAGACCTGGTTCGCCCACAATTATCCGCAGCTCAACGGCCGCCCGGTCGCCTACTTCTGCGCCGAGTTCGGGCTGCACAACTCGGTTCCGATTTACTCCGGTGGCCTGGGCGTGCTCGCGGGCGACCACTGCAAATCCGCCAGCGATCTCGGCGTCCCGATGGTGGGCGTGGGGATCTTCTACCGGAAGGGGTACTTCGACCAGCGGCTGACCCTCGACGGGTGGCAGGAGGACAGCGACGAGGAGTATGACGTCAGCTCGACGCCGCTGGTTCCGGTGGTAGGACCGAATCGGCAACCCTGGCTCACGACAGTCGAGACCTCCGGGCGTCCGGTCCATATACGGGCCTGGCGCATGATGGTGGGCCGGGTCCCCATCTACCTGCTCGATACCAACCTGGAAGCGAACCAGCCGGAAGACCGCGGCCTCATGAACAAGCTCTATGCCGGCGGTCCCGAGATGCGGCTCAGGCAGGAATGGATCCTGGGGGTGGGCGGAGTACGGGTGCTTCGGGCCATGCAGATCGATCCGGCCGTGTGGCACGCCAATGAGGGGCACGCCGCATTCATGCTGATCGAGCGGCTCAGGGAGCTGGTCGCCGCCGGATCGTCATACGAGGACGCCGTGCGGAAGGTCCGCACGCAGAGTGTGTTCACTACCCACACCCCGGTTCCTGCCGGGCACGACTTCTTCACCGCGGACCAGCTCGAGGCCTGCACTGGACCGGTTTGGGAGGAGATGGGCATCGACCGCGAGACGCTGTTCGGGCTTGGTACCCACCCGTCGTTGCCCGGCCAGTTCCACATGACCGTCGTGGCCATGCGGCTCTCGTCCAGGCTCAATGGCGTCTCCCGGCGGCACGGCCAGGTATCGCGCAACCTCTGGCGGGAGTTGTGGCCCAATCGACCGTGGGAGACAGTGCCCATCGGCCACGTGACGAACGGCGTTCACCTGGCCACCTGGATGGCCAGCCCGATCATGGCGCTGCTCGATGAGCATCTCGGCCCGGAGTGGGGGAACCGCCTCGAGGAGCCGGGGTTCTGGGACCAGGTGCTCACGCTCGATCATGCCAAGCTGTGGGAGGCACATCGCCGACAGAAGCTGGCACTGGCGTCATTCGTGCGCGAGGACGCCCGGCGCCGGTTTGCGGGGCAGCTCAAGGAGGCTGCCCAGGTCGTCGGTGCGGGAACCCTGCTCGATCCAATGGCGTTCACCATCGGGTTCGGCCGCCGCTTCGCCACCTACAAGCGAGCCAACCTGATTTTCCGCGATATCGACCGGCTCCGCCGCCTGCTGGTAGACCCGTGGCGTCCGGTTCAAATCATCTTCGCGGGCAAGGCGCATCCCGCGGACAACCCGGGCAAGGAAGTGCTCCAGAGCGTCTACCAGTTCACCCGGGATCCGGAGTTCGAGGGACGGGTCGCGTTCCTCGAGGACTACGACATGCACCTGGCCCATTTGCTGGTCCAGGGCGTGGACCTCTGGCTCAATCTTCCCCGAGTACCGCTGGAGGCCTCGGGGACGAGCGGCATGAAGGCAGCGCTTAACGGTGTTCCCCAGCTCAGCACGCTCGACGGGTGGTGGCAGGAGGGCTACGATGGACTGAGCGGGTGGGCCATCTCCCCAGCCCCGGAGGGCTCCGATGCCGATCCAGCCGACGCGGAGGACTTCTACCGCCTGCTCGAGGAGCAGGTCGTGCCGCTCTACTACACTCGTAACGCGCAGGGGGTTCCCCTCGGCTGGGTGGAGAAGATGCGCCACGCGCTGCGGCTGGCGGGCACCCGATTTACCGCGCGGCGGATGATACGCGACTACGTGCAGGAGTACTACGCACCAGCAATCGAGGGGGACGCCTCAGGCGACGATCCACCAAGCGCTTGAAGCATACAGGATGACAACGCTTCACCAACCGGCACGCGAGTCGGGGAGCCCAGTCCCCCCGCTGAGCACCGCCGGAGGCCAACCGGTCTCCGTCGTTCACGTGACGGCGGAGTATTACCCGTATGCCCGGATCGGAGGTCTGGCGGAAGCTGTGAGCGGTCTGACCCGCTTCCAGAAGGCTGCCGGGTTGAACGTGGCGGCAATCCTGCCGCTCTATCGCACGGTGCGCGACGTCGACCCCGATCTCGAGCCGGTCGGCCAGCCCTTCGCCGTCCCGATGGGATCGCATACCGAGGAGGCGCGCATCTTCCGGGTAGCCGGAGCCCATTCCGGGCCCCAGGTTTTCTTCATCGAGCATCCCGGATACTTCAACCGCCCGGGCCTCTACGGCGAGAATGCCATAGACTATCCCGACAACGCCCGTCGTTTTGCCTTCTTCGCGCTCGCCGCGGTCACCGCGCTTCCGCGGCTGGTCCCTGGACCTGTCGTGCTTCACGCGCACGATTGGCACACCGCCCTCTCACTGGTCTACCTCCGCACCTTGATGGGTGAGCGGTATTCCAGCCAGGTTACCGCGGTGCTTTCGGTGCACAACCCCGGATATCAGGGCCACTTCCCGCCCGACGTCATGCCCCAGATCGGGCTTCCCTGGGAGTTGTACAACTGGCGGCAGCTCGAGTGGTACGGCAAGGTGAATTTCCTGAAGGGCGGATTGGCTTTTGCCGACTTCGTCACCACGGTCAGCCCGACCCAGGCCGCCGAGCTGCGAACGGTTGGTGGTGGCTTCGGACTCCACGATGTGTTTATCTGGCTGGCGGACCGTCTGGTGGGCGTACTCAACGGGATCGACCAGCGAGCCTGGGATCCGGCGACCGATCGTCAGATCACCGCCCAGTACTCAGCGGCAAAGGTGGAAGGGAAACGCCGTTGTAAGGCGGCCCTCCAGCGGTCTTTCGGTTTGCCGCAGCGACGCAAGGTCCCTTTGTTCGGGATGACCGGCCGCATGGTCACCCAGAAGGGATTGGATGTGATCCTCCAGAGCGATGACCTGCTTGCGCTCGATGCCCAGTTCGTCTTTCTCGGCAGCGGGGAAAAACAGTACGAGACCGCCCTGGTAGAGCTGGCCTCGTCCGCACCCGACCGGATCGGAGTGCAGCTCGACTTCACCGACCGCCTGGAGCACCGCTTGATGGCTGGGGCCGACCTCTTTCTCATGCCGTCGCTGTACGAGCCGTGTGGTCTTACCCAGATGCGTGCTCAGCTATACGGGGCGCCGCCGATTGTACGTCATGTGGGCGGACTCGCCGATACGGTCGAGGACGGGGTGACCGGCTTCGCCTTCAAGCCGTATACCACTGACGCCTTCCAGGAGGCCACCTTCCGGGCACTCGATTGCTTCTCCCACCCATCCAGGTGGGGGGCAGTCATGCGCGAGGGGATGGCCCGGGATTTCAGCTGGGAGCGGTCGGTGGCGACCTACCTCGACGTCTATCGCCGGGCGATCGCTCAGCGATGAGCACCCGGTCGATGGACTTCATCTTCACCCTGCACAGCCATCTGCCGTACGTGCTCAATCATGGCCGCTGGCCCCATGGGAGTGACTGGCTCACCGAGGCGGCGCTGGACACCTACCTGCCGCTACTCGAAGTGCTCCGGGGAC
>JAXDMF010000283.1:0-10242 GCA_034666205.1 Gemmatimonadales bacterium | reverse complement strand
GCCGGAAGGCTACGGTCTCGACCTGGACGAGCGCATCGTGGAGTATCCCTGGCTCTTTGCTCATCTGCCGCCCGGCCCGGGGCTCCTGCTCGACGCGGGGTCGGCCCTCAACTTTCGCTTTCTCCTGAACCGTCCCACCCTCGCCGACAAGACGGTCTACATCTGCACTCTGGCCCCGGAGCGCCACAGCTTCTGGCGTGAGGGCATCTCCTACACTTTCCAGGATCTCCGTCGCACTTGCTTCCGCGACGGGTTTTTCGATCACGTGGTCAGCCTGTCAACGCTCGAGCACGTGGGGCTGGACAACGCGCGATTCTACACCAATGGCGCGCCGGCTGAACGCGATCCCTTCGGCTATGTGGCCGCCGTACGCGAGATGGCGAGGATCCTTCGTCCGGGGGGACGCCTGTACCTCACCGTACCTTATGGCCGCCATGCCGACCTCACCTGGCTCCAGGTGTTCGACGGCGGCATGGTCGATCGGGTGATCGAGGCCTTCCAGCCAAGCGCTGTGCTGGAGCACTTTTTTCGCTATGTCCCGGCGGGCTGGCGGCGCAGCGATCGTCACGATTCGGCAAGCGCGACATACGTCGACTTGCACACGACTTCTCGGTGGCGACGGGGGCAGCCCGTGGCCGCCGAGTCGGTGGCCTGCCTGGCGCTCACGAAATGAGGGTTGGACTGGACGGCCGTGCGCTGCAGGGGCGTCGCACAGGAGTCGGCCGGTACGTCTTCGAGATCTGTCGGGAGCTCGACACCCTCATCCCCGAGGCGGAGTTCTTCGTATACGCGCCGGAGCCGGTTGAGCTTCCTATCACGTCAGGCCGGTGGCGCTGCCGGGTCGAGCCGCACCGCTGGGCGCGAGGTCTCAAGCCCATCGCGTGGCTCAAGCTACGGGCAGGTCAGTTGTGCCGGGAGGATCACCTTGACGTCTTCTGGGCCTCGGCTACCCTGCTGCCGCCGCTTCCTGCCGAAGTGCGGCGGGTCACGACTGTGTACGACCTCACTTTCCGAATCGCGCCTGAGACCATGGGGTCGACTCACCTGATGGCGCACCGGCTGTTCTTTGGCCCCGACGTCCGCCGCGCCGATCAGCGGCTGGCGATCTCACACGGCACCGCGGTGCGTCTTCAGGCTTGGCTAGGGGGCCCGCTCGCGGCGGTAGCACCGCCCGCCGTATCGTCTGTCTTCCGGCCCTCCGGCACCGAGGCCGTCAAGGGAACACTCAAGTCGTTCGGTATCCCCCAACCGTACTTCCTTGCAGTCGGCACCTGGGAGCCACGTAAGAATCTCGAGCTCCTGATTCGGGTGTTTCGAACGATGCAATCAGAAGGAGAGTTAGGAGGGTACCGCTTAGTCCTGGCTGGGGGTGCCGGCTGGAAGGACGAGCGCCTTCGCTCCGTCCTCCGTGCAGCGCCGAGCTCCGCCGGCGACACCGAGTCGGTGATGCCGCTCGGCTTTGTCGGCGACGACCAGTTAGCCACACTCTATTCCGGGTGCCATGCCTTTGTGTTTCCCTCACGCTATGAAGGGTTCGGTCTTCCGGTTCTGGAAGCGAGGGCCTGTGGCGCCACCGTTCTCGCCAGTGACCTTCCCGAGATCCGTGAGGCGGGAGGTGAGGACGCGGTCTACGTACCGCCTACTGCCCAAGGGCTACGCGAGGGCCTGCGCTGCGTGATCACCCGCTCTCGGCCTCCGGCGTCGGCCTCCGGCCTACTTCCCACGTGGCGTGGATCGGCAGCCGTGTTGGCGCGCTATCTCCGTGCAGACTGACGGCACTCCGGGGCTCTCGGTCGCTTGATGCCGGCCACCTCGCGAAACACGATCACGGTCGACGCCCGGATGATCGCCGCCTCCGGAATCGGCACCTGCATCGCCGAGTGGCTCCCCAGGCTGATCGCCGAGAGGCCCGAGACCGACTTCGTGCTGATCGGTTCCGGGCCCACGCTGGCCGGGTTTCCGTGGACCCGGGCCCCTAACGCCCGGGTGATCGACTTCGACGCTCCGATCTACTCGATCAGAGAGCAGATCGCCCTCCCCCGTCGGGTGCCGAGGAGAACCGATATCCTCTGGTCCCCCCACTACAACATTCCGGTCGCCTGGCGGGGACGCCTGGCGGTGACGATTCACGACCTGGCGCACCTGGCCCTGCCCGAGTTCGTTGGCGGACTCCACCGGCGGGCCTACGCCCGGTTCATGTTTGACCGGGTCAGCCGCTCGGCCGATGCGATCATGACCGATTCGGAGTTCACCCGGGCCGAGTTCGCGCGTCTGGTCGGGGTCCGGCGGACGGAGCCTCAGGTAGTACATCTGGGAGTGGACCGCGGGTGGTTCGAAATTCCCCCGTCTCCGTCACCCCATCCGCGGCCCTACCTTCTCTATGTAGGCAACGTGAAACCGCACAAGAATCTGAGCCGTCTCCTGCAAGCCTTCGAGCAGCTGGCTCCCCGCATCTCGTGCGACTTGCTGATGCTCGGCAAGAATGAAGGCTTTCTGAGTGGGGATGCGGACGCCCGGGCAGCGGCCGAACGGCTCGCGCCGCGGGTCCAGTTGCTGGGCGCTGTTCCTCAGGAGCTGCTCCAGCGATACGTCTCTCATGCCGAGGCCGTAGTACAGCCCTCATTGTACGAGGGGTTCGGTCTTCCTCCCTTGGAGGCCATGGCCGCTGGATGCCCCGCGATCGTTTCGCGCGCGGCCTCGCTGCCGGAGGTTTGTGGCGATGCGGCCCTTTACTTCGATCCCCTCGATTCCGGGAGCATCGCGGAGGCCGTTCTGCAGCTTCTCCACCAGCCGGAGCTCCGCGCGACGCTCCGGCGCCGGGGGCTGGAGCGCGCCCGCCAGTTCACCTGGGACCGGTCCGCCGCAGCCGTGCTGACCGTGCTGGAGAGGTTGCTCGCCGCATGAAGATCGCCATCGTGCACGACTGGCTAGTGACCTACGCGGGGGCGGAACGGGTCCTGGAGCAGATGCTCGCCCTCTACCCCGACGCCGACCTGTACAGCCTGATCGACTTCCTGCCCGAGGCCGAACGGCAGTTCCTCCGCGGCAAACCGGTCGGCACCTCTTTCCTCCAGCGCATTCCCGGCATTCGGCGGGGCTACCGCCGCTTCCTCCCCCTCATGCCGCTGGCCATCGAGCAGTTCGACCTGTCAGCCTACGACCTCGTGGTCTCGAGCTCCTACGCAGTGGCCAAAGGCGTGCTCAGCGGACCCGATCAGCCCCATCTGTGCATGTGCTACTCGCCGGCGCGCTACGCCTGGGATCTGCAGGATCAGTACCTGCGCGAGACCGGGCTGGATCACGGCGTCAGAGGCGTGCTCGCGCGCTGGATGCTGCACCGGTTTCGCCTCTGGGATGCCCGAACGGCGAACGGCGTGGATCGCTTCATCGCGATCTCCCGGTTCATCGCCCGACGGATCTGGAAGGCCTACCGGCGGCACTCCACCGTCATTTATCCCCCGGTCGATGTAGAGGGTTTCACCCCCGGGGGCGTCCGCGACGACTTCTACGTCACCGCCTCGCGGCTGGTGCCATACAAGCGGGTGGATCTCATCGTCGAGGCTTTTGCGGCCATGCCCGGGCGGCGTCTGGTGGTCATCGGGGATGGGCCTGAAGCCCGGCGCGTGCGGGTCCGGGGCAAGCCCAACATCCAGTTTCTCGGCCAGCAGCCGTTCGAAGTGCTGCGGGACCATCTTCGCGGGGCGCGCGCCTTCGTCTTTGCGGCGGAAGAGGACTTCGGGATAGCTCCGCTGGAGGCACAAGCGTGCGGGACGCCGGTGATCGCGTACGACAGGGGTGGGGTGCGTGAGACTCTCTTCGACCTCGACTCGCCGACTCCGACCGGTGTTCTCTTCTCGGAGCAGTCAACGCAGTCCATTATCGAAGCGGTAGAGCGGTTCGAGCGGGAGGGGCAGAAGATTAGCCCGGACGCCTGCCGGGAAAATGCGGTCCGCTTTGCGCCCGATCGATTCCGGAGGGAGTTTGCTGATGTCGTGAGCGAAACCTACCGCTGCTACCGAACGACCGGGCGGTCCTGGTAGCGAGAGGCTAGTGCGCGCCCCGCATGAGCACCACGGTAGGAATGGTCCGCAGCAGAATCCCCAGGTCCTTCCAAATGGTCCACTCGCGGATGTAGTCGGTCTCCAGCCGGATCACCTCATCGAAGTCGGTGATGGTGTTCCGGCCACTGACCTGCCAGGGGCCGGTAATCCCCGGCTTCACATCGAACCGGGTGTAGTGGTGCTCCTCGTAGAGGTCCACCTCGCTCGGCAGCGGGGGCCGGGGACCAACCAGCGACATGTTGCCGACGAACGCGTTCCAGAGCTGGGGAAGCTCGTCCAGGCTGGTCCGGCGAAGGAAGTTGCCCACCCGGGTGACCCGGGGATCGTCCTTGACCTTGAATAGACGGCGATCGCTGTAGAGGCTCTTGGGTGTAAGATCGTCCAGCCGCGCTTCCGCATCATGCACCATGCTGCGGAATTTCGTGATCTTGAACGCCTTCCCGCCCAGTCCCACCCGGGTCTGGCGGAAAAAGGTCGGTCCCGGCGACGAGATGTAGACCGCGAGCGCAGTCAGGACGAAGACGGGACTGAAGAGAATCATGCCCAGACCCGAGACAACTATATCCAGCGTCCGCTTGATCACTAGCTGGCGACCACGGAGCCCTGGGCGGTTGAGCGCCACGAGGGGTGCGCCCCCGCTCCAGACCATGCGGGACTCCACACCCCCCACGGCGAACGACCGGGGTATCGCGTAGAGCTGGCACCCAGCTGCCGCCGCCGCGTCGATCACGAGAGCAAGCGCCTGGTCGTCCAATGGGCCGGTAAGCACGATCGTGTCGGCGCGATACTGCTTGATGGTTTGACACAGGCGGCTGAAGCCGCCATGCCCTGACTGCAGTCCGAACTCGTCGGGGTTCAGAATGCCCCCGAACGCAAACGCCCGAGCATCCGAAAGGCTCGGGTGCTCGAGCGCGCGCCTCGTATGGTCGTCCCGCCCAATGAGGAGCGCGCGAGCCGCGCCGGGGCCGATGGGCCACAGCTTCCGCACGGCGTGATCGATGAGGTATCGCTCGATGATGAGCATCATCCCGATCACGCCCGCGACCAGGATGAAGCCGGGAAGCAATAAGGGCGAAAAGTGGCTCCAGAGATGGCCCCAAAGCGGCAGTGCGAGTCCGAGTGTCCCGCCGGCCACCAGCCGGCCGGCATCGCGGCGGCGGTCGTTCGCGCCGTACGTGTCGAGCGCGATGAGACCAAGGAACACGGCCGGAAGTAGCTGGACCAGCGGCAGGGCCCCCTGCGGCACCAGACTGTTGACGGTCGAAGCGACCGCCGCGCCTAACCAGGACTCGTCTCGCACTCCCCGAAGCAGCAGCCGCAGCACCAGCAGCGCCGCGGCGTCGCCGGCCATCAACACGCCCACGCGTACTGCTGCCCTGATGAGCTGAACGCGCATGATCTGCTGAGCGCGCTGAGAGAGGGCAACTCGCTCCAGAGCGCTCCGGGCGACGGGTTGGTGAGACGCCGTGGTACCAGGGGCCGGGGGAGAGGATGTCGCGCCGGAGAGTGGGTCTGAGACGGGAGCTATCGCGGAGGAGGCCGCCGGAACGTCAACGGCTGGCTGAGGCTTCGGCTTGGAACTAATCGAGGGGCTTACGGCAGACATGAGGTGAGTTCCACTTGCACCATTCCGAGGGGAAGTTCCTGATCCCTCAACGATTCGTGGCCCAGACGCCGATCGGTACCAAAGCTACTCGATAGAGTGCCCGAAAATGGACGTGTGCTGCAAGACTTACGCCAAACGCTGCCAGCTTTTGCAGCCCCTTCTAAAACATCCTGGCTAGGCGCGAACATAGCCAAATGCATGTCCGGCGCAACCCTAGCCTACTCTGCCGCAGGTAAACGGTTTCACCAGGTAGGACAAAATGATCTCCGTACCGGGGCAATGTGTCACAGCGACACGAGCGGATGCTGCCAGGGCGAGCAGGTTCCGCTAGAGCGCGCCGGCGCGCATGAGATCGTGCAGGTGCACGAAGCCGATGACCCGCCCTCCATCCTCGAGCACCGGCAGCGCCATCACCCGGTGTTGCTCCATAATACCCGCGGCGACGGCAGCAAGTTGGTCGGGTTGGGCCGTCCGTGGCGCCCGCGTCATCACGTCGGCGACTGCAACGGCCAGGAAATTTTCCTCGCGCTCCATGAGTCGAGTGAGATCGCCCGAGGTGACGACCCCCAGGAGGGTAGAGCGATCATCGACAACCGCCACCGTTCCTCGCTTCTCGGCCAACAACACCACACATTCGCGCATTCTGGCCGTTGGCAGCAGTATCGGAATCCCCTCCGTCACCATGACATCGCGCACCCGGAGCAGCCGCCGGCCGAGTCTTCCACCGGGGTGCAGGCGAGCAAAGTCCTCTTCTCGAAAACCCCGCTGGACCAGGAGCGAGACGGCGAGGGCATCTCCCAGGGCCGCCGCCGCGGTGGTTGAGGTAGTGGGCGCCAGATTGTAGGGGCAGGCCTCCTCCTCAACCGTACAATCGAGAACGATTTTGGCTTGCCGCCCGAGGGTCGAATCGAGATTCCCCGTAAGGCCAATGACGGTCACTCCAAAACGACCCAGGCATTCGAGCAGACCAAGCAGCTCCTCGGACTCACCGCTCTTGGAGAGCAGAAGCGCCACGTCGGCCTTTCCAACGATGCCGAGGTCGCCATGGAGTGCATCTATGGCATGAAGGAAAATGGCAGGGGTCCCGGTGGAAGTGAGGGTGGCGGCAATTTTCCGCCCGATGATGCCCGATTTCCCCACACCCGAGACGATGACGCGAGATGCGTTCAGAATGGCCTCAACTGCCTGCACAAACTGTTGGCCCAGCCGGCTTTCCAGCGCCGCGACCGCCGCGGCCTCGAGTCGGATAACTCGACGAGCGGTCTCGAGGATCTTGTCGGCGGCTCTGGGAGGCACCGGATTAGTACTCAAGCGGCAACGCCACCCGGCGCCCATCGCGGGCAGACTGATACGTCGCGATCAGGATCTCCAGCGAGTGCAGCCCTTCACGCCCGTCAGTTTCGGGCACCGCCTCGCCCCGCAGCGACTGAATCACATTGTCGTAGTAGGCGGGATGGCCGAACCCGTACACCGACGTGGTCTGGTAGCTCGCCTGCTCGACCTTCTGGTCGTCCGGGTCGGAATCGGCAAACTCCCAGTGGTCGATCCGGTTCACTGCCACCCCACCCACCCGCACCGTGCCCTTCTCGCCGATAATGGTGATGGAGCCCTCGAGGTTCTTGGGGTACGTGAGCATGGTGACGTTCATCGAGCCCAGCGTCCCGGTCCGCCAGCGGATGCTCACTACGCCGGTGTCTTCGACCTGGATATTCCGCTCCAGGGTGGCAGTATAGGCCTGTACGCTTTCGACCGGTCCGATGAGCCAATCGAGCAGGTCCACGTAATGGCTCGCCTGATTCATGAACGCGCCGCCATCGAACTCCCAGGTCCCCCGCCAGGGAGCGCTGTCATAATAGGACTGGGGCCGATTCCAAAACACGTTGATGTTGACCATGAAGATCCGGCCGAAGCGCCCCTTCTCCACCGCGTGCTTGACCAGCTGGAGTGTGGCGTTGCGCCGGTTCTGCTTGACGACGAACAGATGAACGCCCGCCTGATCGCAGGCATGAACCATGCGCTTCCCATCCTGCCAGCGCGTGGCCATGGGCTTTTCCGTCATGACGTGTCGTCCCGCCGCCGCAACCTGTATCGCCTGGTCGGCATGGAGGCCACTGGGCGTCGCCAGGATCACGATATCGGGGTTGGTGCCGGGGAGCAGCGCCTCGAGCGACCGGAAGCCGGGGACCCCGGTGCGGGCCTCCGCCCGGGCTAGGGCAACGGGATCCACGTCGCACACGCCCACCAGCTCGGCCCGGGCGGCGTGCTTCTCGATGGCATTGAAGTGATTCTCGGAGATACGCCCGCAGCCGACGAGCGCGAACCGGATGCGCCGGTCCTTGATGAAGGGTTTGGTGATAAACATGCCGGGGGTGTCCACAATGGCGGGGAAGATAGCAGAACCCTCCCATGCACGACATTGCAGGCCAGCGGATCTCGCCGGCCACTCTGGCGCGATTAGGGCCCAAGTATTATCATGTGAATAGTTTCACAAAGTGACCGCAGCACACCAAGGAGACTACCAAATGGCCACCGCGACCCGCGCCGAGTCCGCCCACGCGGTCTATCCCGCCGAAGCCGTTGCCAAGCTCTTTGCCCCACCGGAAACCGAAGAGCCGGCCGACAAGCTCCGTCGCCTTCTCCATGAAGCCCACGCCCGGAAGTCGTTCCTCCACACAGCCGGAGCATACGACGCCTTTTCGTCCGCCATTATGACCCGGCTCGGCTTCAAGGCGCTTTACGGCAGCGGTTGGCAGCTGGCCGCCACCAAGAGCATGTTCCCCGACATCGGGGTGTACGCCTCGCACGACATGGTCAAGCTGGTGCACGAGATGTGGATGGGGATCGAGGGTGCGCGGAACACCCACTACTACGACACCGACGGGAAGGAAGTCCTCGAGGCCCCGCCGGCGTTCGTAGACATGGAGGCCGGCTTCGGCGGTCCCACCCAGACCTTTACGCTGGCAGTGGAGCTGATCCGGGCGCGTGCCGCCGGGGTGCATCTGGAGAATCAGGACCCGTCCAACCGCACCTGCGGTCACATCGTGAACGTCGGCAAGCAGAAGCGCAACAAGGTCCTGGTCCCGCGCAAGGATTGGTTGGCCAAGCTCAAAGCGATCAAGGCAGCATCGCAAGCCACCGGCGTGGATGTCGTCATCATTGCCCGGACCGACTCCATCGACGGCGCGTTGCCGGACCGAGAGCCCGGCGGCGTGCAGATGGCGGTCGAGGACGCCTGGGAAGCCGCGGAGCTCGGCGTGGACGTGATCTGGCCCGAGTTCAACAACACCGAGATCGACCAGCCGCAGGAGTTCGCCGAAGGGGTTCGGAAGTACTACCCCGAGCAGATGCTGGGGTTCAACCTCTCTCCCTCGCTCTACTTCGGTAAGGCAAAGAAGGCGGGCACATTGATCACCAACCAGCAGCTCGGTGAGCTGGGCTTCACCCTGCAGTTCTCGACCCTGTTCAACTTCCGCACGGCTGGCATGGCAATGGAGAAGGGGCTCCGGAAGTTCCTGAAGAGCGGTATCGACGCGCTCGCGGATCTCCAGATCGAGGAAGATGAGTCAGCCGGCATCTCGCCGTCCACCAAGATGCACCAGAAGTTTGCCGGCATGAATCGCTGGCTGATTCTGGAGCAGGTCTTGAGCGGAGGGAAGTAGGGGCTAAGCGGAGCCGCTCGCCCGGCGGAGTCGAGCCTGTTCCCCTCTCGGATCCAGGATCTCGAGGCCACCGGCGCGAAGCTGCTGGACGCGCCAGGGCTCCAGCCGCACGACCAGCTCGAACGACTCGCCATTCTCTTCCCGGCTTAGTACCTCGCCCTCCCGGTAGAGCTCGGCCAAGCGGCCACCATCGGCCAGAGGGACCCGGACCCGCACCGAAATCCGCCCGGCCCGCTCGAGATCACGCAGCTTGAGCTTGAGGGGAGTCAGGCCATCGGTGCGCATGGTGCTTGTGATCGCGGCACTCGGGTACAGCTCGCGGATTCTTCGGGTGAAGCCGAGCGCGTCCGGCACTGCATCGATCTTGTTGAAGACGAGAATCAATGGCCGATCGGCCAGGCCGAGCTCGGCGAGCACCTTCTCCGCCACGCGGAGCTGACCCTCCCAATCGGGATGGCTCGCGTCCACGACGTGGAGCAGCGCATCGGCCGCTCGCGCCTCTTCCAACGTGGCCCTGAAGCTGGCCACCAGATGGTGCGGCAGTTTCCGAATGAATCCCACCGTGTCGGTGACCCGGGCGCGCTGCCCTTCTCCCAGATCCACCTCGCGCGTCAGCGTATCGAGGGTGGCGAAGAGCCGATCCTCCACCACGATCTCGTGTTCGCCGGATAGCCCTCGCAGGATGCTTGACTTGCCGGCATTGGTGTACCCAACCAGGGCTACGCTCAGCATCGGGTCGCGGCCCGCACGGAGGTTCTCCCGATGCTTCTCCACACCCTTGAGCTTCTCCTTGAGCCCCTGAATCTTGCGGCGGATCATCCGGCGGTCGGTTTCGAGCTGAGTTTCGCCGGGACCCCGAAGCCCGATACCACCTCGGATGCGCGAGAGGTGGGTCCACATCCGGGTGAGCCTCGGC
>JAXDMF010000282.1:0-4007 GCA_034666205.1 Gemmatimonadales bacterium | reverse complement strand
GGTCCGCTCCGCTATGTGCTGGAGCGTGATCTCGTCACGGCTGGTGAGCCGGGGCGTCGTGCTGCCCACCCGCCAGACACCGTTGAGGGCGATGCTCGTCGTATCGCGGGTGCTGAGTCCGATCGCTTGGACCCGGATGCCGAGGGTCCGGGCTGCCTCGGCCGCGACGAGCGGTGTAGGCTGACCGGTGTTGTTGGCGCCATCGGTGATGAGGACGATCGTGCTCGCCTTGACCGGAAGGTCCTTGAGTTGTCCGAGGCTCAGGGCGAGCGCGGTGCCGATCGCGGTGCCATCAGGCAGGAGGCCGATATCGACCCGGCCGAGGGTCTTCTCGAGCAACGCGAGGTCGGGTGTCAGCGGCGCCTGGAGGAACGCCCGTCCGGCAAAGAGCACCAGACCGACCAGGTCGCCCTGGCGTTGTTGGACGAACTCGGTGACGACCTTCCGGGCGACCGCCAGGCGGTTGCCGGGCTGGAAGTCTCCTGCCTTCATGCTGCTCGAAATATCGAGCGCGAGCATGATGTTGCGGGACCGAAGCCGGATCTCCCGCACGTCCCTGGGCGCCTGCGGACGGGCGAGCGCGATCACCAGGAGCAGCGTCGCGAACACCCGCAGCAGCTTCAGCAGCGGCCGCCAACGAGCACGGCCCGACGCCGGCAAATCGGAGAGGAAGAAGAGGGAGGGCAGCTCGAGGCGCAGGGGCGGCGCGCGTCTGCGGTTGCGCCACCACTGCAGCGCATAGACAGCAGGAAGAACCAGGAGAACCAGAGCCTCCGGGTCAGCGAAGTGCATCGGCCACCTGGTTGCTCATGACCGCGTCGTGCCAATCCCGGAGCAGGGATCGGCTTCGCTCGAGAAAGCGGTCTGCCGCTTTCGTGTGGGGCAGGAGCCGGGCGAACTTAACCAGGTCGGCTTCGTCGAGAAGCTCATGGAGCCGCTCCCGGAACCCCTCGCCGCTCAGGTGTGGAGGCAAGGCCCACAACAGCTCCTCGGTTGTCTGCTCCCGGGCAGGCATCCCCTCTCGAGCCTCGAGATACCCCCGCAACGCATCCACGATCTCCTCGTAGTGCCGGGCCACCGCGCCCCGCATTGGCCAGCGCTCTCGTTCGGTCCGTTCGAGCTGGGCCAGAGCCTGCGCGTAGGGAGTTAGAGGCTCCTGCACTGGAGGGATGGGCGCGGGTTCCGCAGCCGGCAACCTGTGTCTTCTGCGGATGGCATACCCGCCGAGCAGGAGGAGTGCAATCACGATGGCTGCAACCAGTGGGCCGAGGCTCGGGCCGCCATTCAACTCTATCTCTCGGATGTCCTTCAACGGAGGATTTCCGGCGGGAAGCAGAGAACCGATATCGACGAAGGCGGAATCGCTGGCCAGGGTGGCGCGTTGGACGCCCTTCACCGCCCGCATGTACGGAAGCATGAAGACGGGGACCGGCTGCCGACCGGGGCGGTAGAAGGCGAGCCTCGCCTTGCCATGAAAGATGCGATCCGGTGCGCGGGCCAGCTTGTCGATCGAGAGGATGCGGACACCTGGAGCCAGCGCACCCAGCGGCTGGGGAGTGGTATCGTAGAGGAGATCCCGCTCATCGAGACGTACCCGGAAGCGAACCTGTACCGTATCACCGACGGTAGCCTGGCCGGTCTCGGGTACCACCTCAAACGACTGGCCAGTGACCTGGGCCCCGGCCAATGGTACATGTACCACCAGCAGAAGTGCTGTCATCCTGAGCGCAGCGAAGGATCTCTCCGCTCGCCTTGAAGAGATCCTTCGGTCGCTCCGCTCTCTCAGGATGACCGTTCGCATCTTCACCGCCGCCGCGCCCGCTCGCGCCTCCGGAAGAAGGCGATGAGGGATTCCGCGTACGGTCGCCCGGTCTCGAGGCGCACGAGGTCGGCCCCGCGTTGGCGGATGTCCTGCTGGAGCGATCGATCGAAGTCCGCGGCTCGGCGGTTGAAGAGCTCGCGGGTTACCGCGCGACCGGTGTCCACCAGCTGCCAGGCGCCGCTCTCAGCCTCATAGAAGGAAACCAGCCCGAGGTCGGGAAGCTCCCGTTCTCTGGGGTCGTACAGCTGGAGTGCGATGACGTCATGCCGCCTGGCGAGGTGGCCGAGCGCGGACTGGTACCCTGAGGTCAGGAAGTCGGAGACCAGGAAGATCACCGCCCGCTGGCGCAGCACCGGTTCGATGAAGCCCAAGGCCGCGCCGAGGTCGGTCCCGGTACCGGCCGGCTCGAATGCCAGCAGGTCGTTGATGACTCTCAAGGCGTGGCGCCGGCCGCGCTGCGGAGGAACGAAACGTTCAATGCGGTCCGTGGCCCACACCACCCCCACGCGGTCGCTGTTCCGAGCCGCGGCTAATGCGAGCACCGCACAGACCTCGATTGCGAGGGAGTGCTTGGTTCGGAGCCGAGTGCCGAACTGTTCGGATGCGCTCGCGTCCACGACAAAGAGCACCGTAAGCTCGCGCTCCTCCAGGTAGCGCTTCACGTAGGCGGAGCCAAGTCGGGCCGTGACGTTCCAGTCTATGGTGCGGACGTCGTCGCCCGGCTGGTACTCACGAACTTCGGAGAACTCGACACCCCGGCCTCGAAAGGTGCTGGAGTACTCGCCGGCTACGATGTCGCGCACGAGGTGACGGGTCGTGATCTCGAGCCGCCGGACCTCCCGCATGACCTCGTCCGGGCTCATGGCACAGGTACGCGCTCGAAGATCCGCTGCAACAGGGCATCGGCTCCAACGCCCTCGGCGTCGGCCCGATAAGTCAGGAGCAAACGGTGGCGTAGGACGTCCAGACCGAGCGCCTTGATGTCTTCGGGAATCACGTGCGAGCGGCCGGCCATAAAGGCATGGGCCTTGGCCGCGCGGATGAGGAAGATGGCAGCGCGAGGTGAGGCGCCATACTCGATCAGCGGGGCGATTTCGGAAAGGCCGGCCGATGCGGGTTGCCGGGTGGCCGCGATGACGTCCAGCACATACTCCTTGATCCGACCATCGACGTAGACCTCCTGCACCAGACGCCGCGACCGGATGACCTGCTCCGGATCCAGCACCGGCCGGGCCACCGGCTCGGGCCCGGCGGTCATTCGATCGAGCATCTCGCGCTCATCCTGCCGCGCCGGGTACGTCACGATGAGCTTGAACATGAACCGGTCTACCTGCGCCTCGGGAAGCGGATAGGTTCCCTCGTGCTCGATTGGATTTTGGGTGGCGAGGACCAGAAACAGATCTGGAAGAGGAAGGGTCTCCCCGCCGATCGTCACCTGCTTCTCCTGCATTGCCTCGAGTAGAGCGCTCTGCACCTTGGCCGGTGCCCGGTTGATCTCGTCAGCCAGCAGGATATTGGTGAAGATCGGCCCCTTCTGCACTGCGAAATCGCCGCTCCGCTGATTGTAGATCATTGTGCCGATCAGATCTGACGGCAGCAGGTCGGGAGTAAATTGGATGCGATGAAACCCGCCGGAGATCGTAGCGGCGAGGGTTCGAACAGCCAGCGTTTTGGCGAGGCCCGGCATGCCTTCGAGCAATACGTGCCCATCAGCCAGGAGCCCGATCAGCAGCCGATCGAGCATCGATCGCTGCCCGACCACCACCTCCCCGATTTCCCGCATCACCTCCTCGAGAGCGTGGCTTGCCTCGACCAGCCCTGGGGTCGGCGCCGGCGTCGCGTGGGCCCGGACGTCCACGGCGGAATGATCGGGCTGCCTCATCCGGTGGCCCCTGCCGCAGCCTCTCCCCGGCCTGGCTCACGGAACTCCCTCGGCTCCTTGGCCTTTCCTCGAGCGAGCCGCTGCTGCAAGGCATCGAGATAGGTGTAGACCACCGGCGTGATGTAGAGGGTGATGAGCTGGGAGAAGAGGAGTCCGCCCACCACGGCGATGCCCAGGGGACGCCGGGACTCGGCGCCCGCGCCCTGACCGAGTGCGATCGGCAGGGTGCCCATCAACGCGGCCATCGTGGTCATCATGATCGGCCGGAACCGGACGCTGGCCGCTTCCAGGATGGCCTTCCGG
>JAXDMF010000281.1:0-5899 GCA_034666205.1 Gemmatimonadales bacterium | reverse complement strand
CAGCTCGGCGCCCTGCTCGCGGTACTCGAGCCGGCCGACTGGGCCGGGCTCGTCCTGGCTTACGAGCCGGTCTGGGCCATCGGAACCGGCAAGAACGCCACCCCGGACGACGCCGCTCAAATCCACGAGCTGATCCGCATGGAGCTGGGTCGCAACAGTGTGAGCGGTCGGGTTCCCATTCTCTATGGGGGAAGCGTGAATGCCAGCAACGTCGCCTCGCTGCTGACGCGACCCCAGCTCGATGGCGTGCTGGTCGGCGGCGCAAGTCTCGACGCGGCGGTATGGGCTGATTTAGTGGAAAAGGGTTCCCAGGCCAAGGTACGACCGTCCGGCTGGCACGGCACAGTTGACGGGTAGCGATTCCAGACCTCCGCTCGACGACCGCGGGTTGCTCGCGCGCCTCATCGGCTTCGACACCACCAGCCGGACGAGCAACCTTCCCCTGGCCGACTTTCTGAGCAACTATCTCGAGCGGCGGGACGTGCGCATCCTGCGGAATCCTTCGGCCGACGGGACCAAGACTAACCTCGTTGTCATTGCCGGACCCGAGACACCCGATCGCGGCGGCCTTGTCCTTTCCGGTCACATGGACGTAGTGCCCGCCGAGGAGTTGGACTGGCGCTCGGATCCCTTCACGCTGTTCGACGCGGGCGACCGCTATGTCGGGCGAGGGACCGCCGACATGAAGGGCTTCCTTGCGCTTGCCGCCAACCGTATTGCCGCCATCGACACCGCCGCGCTCCGCCACTCGCTCGTGCTCCTCTTTACCTACGACGAAGAGGTCGGCACCCTCGGCGCTCGCCGATTCACGGAGAGCTACGCCCACCCCGAGCGGTTGCCGCGTAACCTGGTCATCGGCGAGCCGACCGAGCTTCGGGTCGTGCGTGCGCACAAGGGGATGCTGCGCCTCCGGCTCGCGTTCAGCGGGCGCGCGGCCCACTCCGGGTACCCGCACCTGGGACAGAGCGCCATCGAGCCCGCTGCCCGGGCCATTACGGCGCTCACGGCCCTCGGCCGCGTGATGGAAGCAGAGCGCCCTCCGAACGCCGACGCATTTCCCGCAGTGCCTTTCGCGAGCCTGAACGTCGGCACTGTCTCGGGCGGAAGCGCGGCCAATGTCATTCCCGACCGCTGCGAGATCCAGCTCGGTATTCGTCTGCTGCCCGGTATGGCCGCGAAGGCGATGACCGAGCGCGTCCGCGCCACGGTGGGCGATGCGGTAAGCGGGCCCTTCACGCTCGAGGCGTTGACCGAGAGCCCGGCGATGATGCTCGACACCGGTGCCCCGATCCTTCGGACACTCTGTGAGGCAACAGGAGAGCCCGAAGCGCACAGCGTCATGTTCGCCACCGACGCGGGCTGGCTCCAGAGTGCCGGCTTCGATTGCGTCCTCTTCGGCCCAGGCAGTATCGAGGTGGCCCACCAGGCCAACGAGTTCCTGCCGGCCGACCAGTTCCGCCGGGCCGGGGAGATTCTCAATCGCCTCATTCGCCAGAGCTGTTTCGAGGCCTGACTCTCCTCATCGAAGCGGACCTCACCTGGACCGGCACGGGATTCGAGCCCGGGGTGCAGATCGCCATGGGTGGCGATGGCCGGATCGAGGCGGTGGGTACACTCGGACGCGCCGGCGCGGAGCGGCTGAACGGCGTCGCACTTCTTCCCGGTTTCGTGGACACACACTCGCATGCGTTCCAGCGCGGCCTCCGCGGCCGGGGAGAACGATTCCCAGCTGGTGCCGGCAGCTTCTGGACCTGGCGTGAGGCGATGTACGCGCTGGTCGATTCTCTCGACCGGGTGAGCCTTCGCCGGCTATCGGCCAAGGCATTCGGAGAGATGCGCGACGCCGGCATCACCACGGTTGGCGAGTTCCACTACGTGCACCACGAGCGGGACGGGGACTTCGCGCTCGACGAGGCGGTGCTCCAGGCGGCCGCGGACGTCGGGATTCGAATCGTGCTGCTGTACAGCTACTACGCGACGGGCGCGCCCGGCCAGCCGCTGCTGGGGCCGCAGCGCCGTTTCGCCACTCCCTCGATCGATGGCTTCTGGCGGCAGGTTGACCGGCTCGCGCCGCTGCTCGATCCGGCCACGCAGACTTTGGGCATAGCCCCGCACAGTGTCCGGGCGGCGAGCCCGGATGAGATCGCCGTCCTGCATGGAGAAGCGGTGCGGCGCGGTCTTCCGGTGCACCTGCACGTCGAAGAGCAGCGGCGCGAAATCGATGAGTCGATCGCTGCCTACGGGCGGACGCCCATGGCGGCGATCCTGGACGCGGTGCAGGGCGGGGCCTTCACGGCGGTGCATTGCACTCATACCACGGACGCCGATATGGAGCGGTTCCTCGCGGCGGGTGGGATCGTCTGCCTGTGCCCCCTCACCGAGGGCAACTTGGGGGACGGCATTCCGCACCTCGCCCGCGCTCACTCGGTGGGAGCGCGGCTCGCCCTGGGCACGGACAGCAACAACCGGCTGGCCATGTTCGAGGAGATGCGCTGGCTGGAGTACGGCCAGCGGCTGCGGCACGAGTTGCGCGGCGCGCTGCCGGACGCCACTGGCAACGTCGCGCCCGTCTTACTCGACGCCGCGACGAAAGGCGGCGCGCGGGCGCTCGGCTTACCCGCCGGCCGGATTGTCCCGGGATGCTGGGCGGATCTGGTGGCGGTGGATCTGGGCGCACGCCCGCTCGTGGAAGTGCCGGGGGAACACCTGCTCGAAGCGCTGGTGTTCGGGGCGGGGAACGAGGTCATAGCGGGGACGTACATCGGCGGCCGTTGGCGGGCCACGTCCGAAAGGAAATAGTCGCGGCCGTGCCCGAGCTTCCCGACATCACGCTGTACCTCTCCCAGCTGACTCCCCGCATTCTCCATCAGCCTTTAATCCGACTCACCATCAGGAGTCCCTTCGTTCTCCGCTCGGTCGATCCGCCACCGTCTGCGCTGGAAGGAAGGCGGGTGGTCGGCCTGACACGGATGGGCAAGCGGATCGTCTTTTCGCTCGAAGGCGATCTCTTCGTCGTCATCCACTTGATGATCGCCGGACGCTTACGTTGGTACCCACTCGGCAAGAAGGCCGGTGGGAAGCTGGTGCTGGCCGTCTTCGAGTTCCCCGATGGACTGCTCTTTCTGACCGAGGCGGGCACCAAGCGGCGGGCTTCAATCCATCTCGTTACCGGGAAGGACGCCCTCCAGCCGTTTGAGCGCGGCGGGCTCGAGGTGCTCGAGACCGATCTGGCCAGCTTCAGGGAACGGCTTACCTCGGAGAACCATACCCTCAAGCGTTCACTCACCGACCCCCGGCTCTTCAGCGGGATCGGGAACGCTTACTCGGATGAGATCCTCCATCGGGCCCGGCTGTCACCGCTGGCCCACACCAGCCGCTTGACCGAGGAGGAGATTACGACGCTGTACCAGGCGACCCGCGCCACATTGCAGGACTGGATCGACCGGCTGAGCCGGGAAACGGGTGCGGCGTTTCCGGAGAAGGTCACGGCCTTTCGCGAGGGGATGGCGGTGCACGGACGGTTCGGTAAGCCATGCCCCGACTGCGGATCTCCGGTACAGCGTATCCGCTATGCCGACAACGAGACCAACTACTGCGCCCGTTGCCAGACCGGGGGACGACTTCTTGCTGACCGCGCCATGTCGAGGTTGTTGAAGAAGGATTGGCCGCGGTCTTTGGACGAGAGCGATTGACGGCCCCCCACCGTAGACCCTAGACCATCGACCTTCAATCCACTAAACTTACCCGCCAATATGTTCGCCTTCCTCGTCACTCTGCTCATTCTCGACGGCCTCCTGCTCTCTGTGGTCGTCCTGCTTCAGGCCGGCCAGGGCGGCGGACTCGCCTCGATGGGCGGCGCCGGCACCGACACCGTGCTCGGCGGCCGGCAGGCGGTGACCATACTCACCAAGTTGACCTGGTGGTGTGGCGGGATCTTCATGGTGCTGTCGCTGCTGCTCTCGTTCGTACCCCGGGGCGGCGGCTCGAGCGGTCTTCAGGAACGGCTGCGGCAGGCAACGCCCGCGGCACCCTCGCAGGCTCCGCTCCCGTTAGGGACACCGACCCAGCCTGCGGGCGCTCCCACTCAGCCAGCCGCGGAAGCGCCGAAGGGAGCCCCACCGCCGAGCGCGGAGAAGGCTCCTGCGCCTGCGGCTGCACAGCCTACTAAGCCAACTCAGCCGAAAAAGTGAGCACGAGCGGGGCGGGCACCCTTGGGGTGCGCAGGTGACCCTGCGCCCAGGGGGAACCCGCCCCGCTTTCGTATTGCTGGAGGACGGCGCTTGGTTCGCCGGGACCAGCCCACGCTCCATCGAGCCGGCGTTCGGCGAAGTGGTGTTTACCACCAACCTGACCGGCTACCAGGAGACGTTCACCGACCCCAGCTACCTGGGCCAGATCGTGGTCATGACGGCGCCGATGATCGGGAACTACGGCGTCAACGAGGAGGACATGGAGTCTCCTCACCCGCAGGTCAGCGGTGTCGTCGTGCGGGAACTGTCCCGTCACTCCTCGAGCTGGCGCGCCACGCATACCCTGGACGAGTGGCTCGCATCGGCCGGAGTTCCCGTGATCGAGGGGGTCGATACCCGGCGGCTCACCCGCCACCTGCGCGAGCGGGGAGCGATGCGCGGCGTCGTGGCCGAAGGGCAGACGCCAAGTAAGGAGCTCACCAGCCGGCTCCTCGCCTCACCGTCCATGGAAGGGCTCGATCTTGCCTCGAGGGCCACGGTGGGCGCGCGCCATACCGAGGGTGCCGGCCCGCACATCGTCGCGTATGACTTCGGGATGAAGCGCAATATCGTCCGGATGCTGCTGCGAGCAGGTTGCCGCGTGACCGTGGTGCCTGCCACCACGTCGGCTGCTGCGGTGCGGGAGCTAAACCCCGACGGACTCTTTCTTTCCAACGGGCCAGGAGACCCGGCCGCCGTAGGCTACGCCCTGGAAACGATCCGCGAACTTTCCGGCTCCGGTCTGCCCACGTTCGGGATCTGTCTCGGGCACCAGCTGGTGGGACTGGCCTATGGCGGCTCGACCGCCAAGATGCCCTATGGTCACCGCGGCGGGAATCATCCGGTGCGCGATCTGCGCACCGACCGGGTGCTCATCACCACCCAAAACCATGGCTTCGCGGTAGTTGGAGACGCATCCGGGGTACCCGGAGCGCCCGCGCTCGAGGTCACTCATCTCAACTTGAACGACGGCACTATCGAGGGGATTCGGCATCGTGAGCTCCCGCTCTTCGCAGTGCAGTACCACCCCGAGGCCGCGCCGGGGCCGCACGACGCGCTTCCCCACTTCGCCGAATTTATGGCGTCCCTCTCCCAAGCCCTTGACAGGCAACGGGTAAGCTCGTAGTATCGGCCATCGGTGGTGGCCCTCCCTGCGCTCCGTTGCCTGTAACCCTTCTGGGGGATGAATGACCAAGGCCGATCTCGTAGAACAGGTAACCGCATCCATCGCCAAAACCGCCGGGCCCATGATCTCTAAGAAGGATTGCGCCCGCGTGGTGGACGCGTTTCTGGAGGCGGTGAAGGAGGCGCTCAAGCAGCAGCACAACATCGAGGTCCGTGGCTTCGGCACCTTCAAGATCCGCCGGCGGAAGACCCGGATGGCTCGCAACCCTCGCACCGGCGATCCGGTCGAGGTCGCTGCGCGTCCGGTTCCCGTATTCAAGCCCAGTAAGGAGTTACGGGCGCTGGTCGCGGATGAGACCGGGTCGGAGGCGGAGCCGGCGCAGGGCATGTAGTCCAGCGACATCGGCAGGCCATGATCGCAGGTCGCTCCCGAGGAAACCCTCAGGGGCGGCCTTTATTATGTACCGGCGTGCTACTTCTGACTGCACGCTGTTTCCGTGGCCGACCATTTGGCGGTAACTTCCGGCATGCCATCGACCGCAATC
>JAXDMF010000280.1:0-6585 GCA_034666205.1 Gemmatimonadales bacterium | reverse complement strand
CCAGCCGACATCGGTGGTATTCCGAGTGCATGAGGATCGGCAGAAGCGTCCCCAGATGGACTTCTTCGTGGCGCCCGCCACGCCCGCCCCGGTGGCCGCCGTTCCCACGAATCCCAGTACCCAGCCGCTGAACGAGCGGTACACCTTCGACACGTTCGTCATCGGGAAATCCAACGAGCTGGCGGCCGCGGCGGCGCACGCGGCGGCCGAGTCGCCGGGCAAGACCTACAACCCACTCTTCATCTACGGCGCCACCGGGCTGGGCAAGACCCACCTGATGCAGGCAATCGCCCATACCGTAGTCGAGCGGCACCCCGACACTCGGGTGCTCTACGTCGGGGCCGAGCAGTTCATCAACGAGGTGATCGAGAGCATCCACAGCCGGACCATGCCGGAGTTCCGCCGTCGCTATCGGTCGGACGTGGACCTCTTCCTGGTGGACGACGTGCATTTCCTCGAAGGCAAGGAAATGACCCAGGAAGAGTTTTTTCACACCTTCAACGCGCTCTATGAGGGCAACAAGCAGATCGTCCTCACCTCGGACCGGCCCCCCAAGGAGCTGCCCGGTCTCGAGGCCCGCCTGGTCAGCCGGTTCGAATGGGGCATGGTCGCCGATATCGGACAACCCGACCTCGAGCACCGGATTGCGATCCTCCGAAAGAAGCAGGAGCAGGATCACCTGGAGCTGACCATCCCGGACGACGTGCTGCGGTTTATCGCCGAGCACGTGCGGTCGAACGTGCGCGAGCTCGAGGGCTGTATCATTAAGTTGTTGCTGTTCGCCTCCTTGAAGCATAAGGAGGTCTCGATCGAGCTGGCCCGGGAGGCACTCTCCGACAAGATTCGCCCGGGCGAGGATGGAATGGCGGCTCCCAAGGCGCTTCCCTCGATCAACAAGGTTCAGGAGGTCGTGGCCAGACGGTGGGGGGTCACACCCGAGGGCCTCCGCTCGAAGGCGCGGATCAAGACGCTCACGGTGCCCCGCCAGATCGCGATGTATCTTGCCCGCGAGCTGCTCGAGATGCAGCTGGTCGAGATCGGCCAGGCATTCGGCGGGCGCGATCACTCGACCGTGATTCACAGCGTCGACAAGGTGAGCCGGCAGATGTCGCGCGATCGCGGGTTCCGCGAGCGAGTCGAGCATGCTCGCCAGGAGTTGTGCGCAGAATAATCCCCGCGCACGCGGCGGGATGTGGGAACTCTGGATAGCGGTGGACGCCGGGAGCAATTTGGCGGAGCCGTCCCCATTGCTCACACGGTGTCGACAGAGGTTCGAGCGCGTAAGTGCCCATGAGCGGATTCAGTTGGAGCGCCGCTCCACATTTCCAGACCCTCTACTGCTGCTACTATATTATTTAAATGGAAGAGTAGTCTCTGATGATAGCATCCGCATGAAGCTCACAATCACACGAGAGCAGCTCCAGGAAGGTCTCGTGGCGGTGGCCGCCAGTATCCCCGCCAAGACGACCCTGCCGATTCTCTCGAACATCCTGCTCGAGGCCACGAAAGACGGTATCCGTCTCTCGGGAACCGATCTCGACATAGCCGTCAGCACCACCGTGAACGCCTCGGTCGAGCAGGAAGGCGCTATCACCCTCCCCGCGCGCAAGCTGGTCGAGATCGTGCGGGAGTTGCCCAGCGCCGCCATCCGGCTGACCGCCTCGGGCGAGCAGCGAGTCACCATCGAGTGTGGCCGGTCCAAGTTCCGGCTGCTCGGCCTCCCTCGGGAAGAGTTCCCAGCGTTCCCCAGCGTCAAGTTCGAAGGTGGCTGGAGAACCTCATCCAAAGAGCTCCAGAAGCTCATCAGCCACGTCGCCTTTGCCGCCAGCACCGAGGAGAGCCGGCCGATTCTCAACGGTGTCCTGTGGGAGCTCCGACCGGAGCGGATGCGCATGGTCGCAACGAACGGGCACCGGCTGGCCCGAATGGACGTGCCCACCTCGGAGACCCAGGGAGCGTCGCAAGCCGATTTGATCGTCCCACCAAAGGCTCTGGACCAGATCCGGCGGCTCTTCGACACCGATGAGACCGTGGAGATCGCGCGAAGCGAAAACCACCTTGGCTTCCGTACCAGCTCGACCCAGATCTTTACCCGGCTGATCGAGGGACCGTACCCGAATTACGAACAGGTCATCCCCCGGGAGAACGACAAGGCCGCCACCGCCGACAAGGCCGCACTCACCGCCGCGCTCCGCCGGATGAGTATCGTCGCCAGCGATCAGACCCACCGGATCCGGATGGCCTTCGCCAATGGCTCCTGCAAGCTGTCGGTTCAGACCCCGGATCTCGGCGAGGCGCAGGAAGAGCTCAACGTCAGCTATGAGGGCGATCCGCTCGAGATCGGATTCAACGCTGCCTACCTGCTCGAGATCCTGAAGTACATACCAACGGATGAGGTGCGGATGACGTTCAAGGCGCCCGAGCGCGCCGCCACCTGCGAGCCGGTGGGGTGGGACGACCCGGCCAGCTACCTCGCGCTGGTAATGCCGCTACGGTTGGTAGATTGAGTCTGAACGGAGGACGTACCATGTCGGCCAACGACACGCTGAAATCGACCGAATCCACGCCAGCCCGTGAGCCTGGCGGATTGGTGACGCTTGCGGTATTGGCTGCTGCCGTAGGAGTCGGTGCCGCACTGCTGTTGGCTCCGGACGCAGGATCTGGAGCCCGTCAGAGGGTGATGCGGGGGCGCGCGGAAAAACGGCTCATCGCACTGGCGGGGCTCCTGGTGGGTGCCGGCCTCACTGCGCTGCTCACGCCTGAGACTGGGCCGGCTACACGCAAGCTTCTCGGCGGCACGCTCAGCCGGATCAAGGTCGGGGCAGTCGACCGAATCGAGCGCTTTCGCCACAACGATGCGCCCGAGCCCGCTGAGAACCCCGTCAGGAGCCTCCAGGAGCTCGGCCGCGAATCGAACGACGTCTTCTGATGGAGAGCGACTGCCGAGGCGGCTTAACGCTTGGGGGGACGCAGCAGGATGATTGAGAACGTCCCGGCCTGCTTCACCGGTACGGTTTGACCGACTGCCGGGATGGTGATGGTGAGGTCGCCGGCGTCCGAGCCGCGGGCCGACGCGAGCGTACCATCGGGATTCATGTAGTGGACCGCCGTCCGGGTGCCTGAAGCGGTCATCTCCAGCTGCTGATCGTACTGGGTTCCTTTACCCCTCCTCTGATACGACCCCGTACTCTCCAACTTGATCGCCTTCTTGGCCCGGGGATCATCGCTCTCGGTCGCTCGGTAACTGGTGAGCGACCGCTCGGTCGCGTCGAAGGCATCGGCCCTGATGGGAACTTCGGTCGTGTCGGTCCACTCCATGCCCGCCTTCACGCCACCGGGCGGGAGGCTGGGGAAGAGGCTCCGGAGGTTGCTTCCGAGTTGGTCACCCAGGGTAGTGGATCGGTCGGCCTTCAGCGCGGAAAGCCTTCCTTCGCGTGTGAGGGAAGCGGTCCACCGCGTGCCGCGGGCTGGGATGACCGAGTCCGGTACTGCGGGCACACCGCCGACCGCAGCCTGAATCGAATCGAGAACGATGGTGGCCACGTAACCGGCTGTATCGGGCGCGATCGCGACGCGGAGATACGCGGTCCGGTCGATGAGCTGCTGCTGGGTGGCGCCGCCGGGGAGCTGAATCGTCAGGCTGTCGTGTCGCTCGAGCGCATACCCGGCATCGCGTACCGCGCTGTAGAGGACTCCACCGCCGGCGGGCGCCGGTAGGCTGGGATTCGAGGGACCCGGCTGGGGCGTAGGTCCGTTCGGCCCGCCGGTGGTGGACGTGGCCGACCCACATCCCGCCAGCACGGCAGTGGCCAGGATCTGAAGAGCCCGCCTCACGCCATTCGCCCGATCACTTGAGTGCGGTCACTTTGGTCTTCTGCACGATCGTGATGGGCAGCGGCTGCTTGGCAAAGGAGCCGGAAATCGAAAGCGAGGATTGCTGTTGCCAATCGCCGCCGAGATAACGGCCGTCCGGGCTTACGTAATAGGAGCCTTTTCCACTCCCTGTCCCCTCGATCCGCGCCGAGCCACTCGGCGTCGGCTGGGTACCGGCCACCGACGAGGTGAAATCCTCGGTGATCCGCATGGCCTTGCGTGCGTTCCAGGTTGCTGATGCGGCCGCCTTGTACGCGCTCACCCGTCGGACGGTCACACTGTCGCTACCGGTCGCGTCGGTCTTTGCCGTTGTATCCGCCCAGCTGTCACCCACCTTCAGCCCAGCCTTGATCCAGGGGAAGAAGTCGCTGAGCAGTCCCTGAATCTGCACCGCGGCCGGGTTCGGCCGCACCGGTTGCAGTCCGGACGGCTTCCCCGACTTCGCCACGAATCCGTGAAACTCCGCTCCCCGGGCGCTGTCGAGCACGGCGGGAGGGATCGGCACCGCGCTGTCGCCGCGGAGCGAATCAACCACGACCCGCATGACCTTGCCGCCGGCGCTGTCCGCCAGCCTCACGGTGATGAAGCTGGACGTGGTAAAGGCAATCTTCTGCCTGGGGCCGCCGGCCGGCGTCGCGTCCATTTCCTGGGACATCGACTGGTCGATTCGGTATTTGGTGATGGTCGGCGCCCGACCCAGGAGCGGAAGGACGAGTGCAGCGGCAGCAAGAGCGGGGTAACGGGTGGCTGGTAAGAGCATCTGTATCCCCTTCTGGAGGTCCGAGGCCCAAAAAGGTAACCGGCTGTGGGGCCCAAAACCAACAGCCCCCCGAACCTGAGTCCGGAGGGCCGCCGCTGGTCAGCCGTAAGCCGAGTTCTGTTTCCCGCAGCAGGGGAGATGATCATCTGTCTGGGATGGCCGTCGCCGGCCACCTCTAGCAGCCTACCCGCGGCTCTTCACTGATCGGTGTGGGTCACACCTCGCCGCCTATTTGGCCTTGCTCCGACTGGGGGTTACCGTGCCGTCACTGTTGCCAGTGACGCGGTGGGCTCTTACCCCACCGTTTCACCCTTACCCTTCCTCCCGGCATTTCTACCGGGGCTCCGGGCGGTCTATTTTCTGTGGCCCTGTCCGTCGCCTTGCGGCGCCCAGGCGTTACCTGGCAGTCTACCCGATGGAGCTCGGACTTTCCTCGGACACCTTGCGGCGCCCGCGATCATCACGCTTGACCAGTGGGGGAAATATAGCGGGGAAGCCGGGAAGCGGGGAGGTAGAAGCAAATACTTGCAGAATCTTGGGCCCGGCGTGCTTCCATGCGCTTCCCATCCTCCCGCTTCCCCGCTTCCCCGCCTCCCCGCCGTCCTCACCCCGCATGCCCCACTCGGGCCAGCCCCTGCTGGGCCTGCTGGACAAAGGGCTGCAGCGCAGCATCCGCCTTTTTCCATTGGGCAAGGACCTCGCGGTACTGCTCTCTGGCCTCAGATCGCCGGCCCAGCCGCTCGTAGGCTGACCCGCGGAGCAGCCGGACTCGACCGAGCATCCCCCATCCAGAATCGAAACCTCCGGTCTGGAGAGCGGAAGGCTGGTAGCCCTCCAGCACCCTGATGGTGGTCTCGTAGTCGCCCAGCAGATAGTAAGCCTGGGCCGCCAAAGGCTCGGTGAGAACGCGGTACATGTGCTTGCCGTACGTCGTGGATTCGGGCTCGGCAAGCGTCCGCCGGGCAGCGACCGAATCACCCCGGCTCACCGCCAGGAGCGCCCGGACCTCCTTGGCGGCTGGCTCACCGGAGATGACCTGCAGCTCGTGCAGCGCCGTAGTGTCGGCAGCAAGGCCGGTGAAGAGGCCGATCGCAGCGCTCGCGCCGGTGTGGGCTATATGCTTGCGCTGCTCCGCTGGTGCCATTCGTGCCGCCTCCGCAGCTCCTTGCCAGATCTCTCGCAGTGCAGAGGAGGGAGCCCCGGCGGCCGCGTAGAGCTCGCCTAGCATGGCGCGTCTCCAACCCCCGCCCTGTGACCCGGTCCACTCGGGGTGGGAAATAACCTCCCGCCGAACCTGGTCCGCCAAGTCGAGCGTCTTTGCCGCATTAGTCAGGTCGCCTTGATAGGCAAACACATTAGCGGCCGCGGCGATGTCGCTTACCACGGTCGGAGTGCCTTGGTACAGCCGGAAATCCTTCGATGCCGCCGAATCGAGGGCGATACGGAGCTGTGCCGCCGCACGGTCTACATCGCCGGAGGCAAAGCGCACCCGAGCCTCCACAAACGGGAGCTCGGGATGCAGCGGCGTGGCCAGCCGGAACCGGTTCAGCTCTGACAGGGCACCGCTGTAGTTTCCGGCGGAGACGTAGGCGTTTACCATGGCGCCATGTGCCCGGAGTGTCGTGGGCTGGGTTGAGACCCATGTTCGCGCCGTGGAAAGCGCTTCCGAACGGGCACGCTGAACCGCGGCCCGGACCGTGACAGTGTCCATCAGCACTCGACCGGTGGTCGTCCGGGTGACCGCAAAAGAATCGCCGGGGAGAAGGGCATAGACCGGATGGTTTGCGGCAGCCATACTCAGCATGTAATGAACGTGATCGTACGCGAGGGCGTAGTTCGGATCGAGCGCTAAGGTGCGCTTGAAGGCCCGCAGCGACTCGGTCCAGAAGGGCGCCTCGTTGACCCCAGCTGTGTCGTGGAACCAGGCCTCACCCAGACCGTACCAGGCATCG
>JAXDMF010000279.1:0-9647 GCA_034666205.1 Gemmatimonadales bacterium | reverse complement strand
GGGAAAGACGGGAAAGACGGGAAAGAAAGCGAAGAAGTAGCCTCCCCGCTTCCCCGCTTCCCCGCTTCCTCGCATCTTATCCCCCATGCCCTACCGCCTCGTGAGCTTCTCCGGCAATCAGAGCTTCGAGCTGCCGCACGGCCGCAGCCTCGTGGTCGGCCGGGGAGTCACCAGCGAAATCGCCATCTACGACCCGACCATTTCCCGCAGGCATGCCGAGCTGACGGTCGAGACCGACGGCGTCCAGGTCAAGGACCTGGGCAGCTCCAACGGCACCTGCATCAACGGCAACCGGGTCACGGCTGGACGGCTGAGCCCCAACGACTCCGTTACCTTCGGCAAGGTGCTCTTCCAGCTGGAGGAGCTGAAGCCCGGGGGCCGGAGATCAGGAGGGGGGCTCGAGCTCCCCGCCAACCCGGTCCACAGCGACACCTTCGTCAGCCAGCTCATGGTGAGCGGCGGCGGGCCTCCCGGGATTACCAGCCGGAACCGCAGCTCGGGATTCGGCCAGCTTCGGGTAGCGGCCGAGTCGGCGGAGGAGCGTCAGGCCAAGAAGCTCTCGTTGCTGCTGGACATCTCCCAGAAGCTCTCCAGCGAATTTGATCTCGACAAGCTCCTCCGCAACGTGGTGGACATGATGTTCGAGGTCATGAACGTGGACCGAGTGTCCATTCTTCTGCGCAACGAGACCACTGGAGATCTGGTGCCTTCGATGTCGCGGAGTCGCCTCGGCGACACCGAGTTCCAGAGTGTCCCCCGCTCGATCGTCGACAAGGTGATTCAGGAGCGGGTAGCCGTCGTCTCCGACAACACCCGGACCGACAGCCGCTTCAAGGGCCACTCGATCGTCGCCCAGAGCGTTCGGTGCGCGATGTGCTCGCCGCTCATGGCTTCGGGTGATCAGATCCTGGGCCTCCTATACGTGGACAGCGTGACCGCCGCCAACTCCTTCAGCGACGAAGATCTTCAGTTTCTGGTCGCGTTCAGCGGGCTGGCGGCCATCGGAATCCGGAACAGCGGGTATGCCGAGCAGGTACGGCGCGAGGCGCTGGTCCGGTCCAACTTCGAGCGCTACTTCGCGCCGAACGTCGCGGCCGAGATCGCACAGCAGGACACCGCCGTGCCGTTGGGCGGGGACCGGCGGCCGGTCACCATCCTCTTCAGCGACATCCGAGGCTTCACCTCCATGGCCGAGTCGATGGGACCCGATGCCATCGCCCAGCTCCTGACCGAGTACTTCAGCGAGATGGTCGAGATCATCTTTGAGCACGGCGGGACGCTCGACAAGTTCGTCGGCGATGCCATCATGGCCCTCTGGGGTGCCCCCATCGCGCACGCGGACGATCCCGACCGCGCGCTCCGCGCTGCCGTGGCAATGCAGCATGGCATCGCCCGGCTCAACGAGCGGTGGGTCAGCGCACGCCGGCCTGAGATCGGGGTGGGCATCGGGATCAACTATGGCGACGTGTTCGCGGGTAACATCGGGAGCCATCGGAGGCTGGAGTACACCGTAATCGGCGATGCGGTCAACGTGGCCCACCGACTCTGCTCCGAGGCCGGGCCGGGAGAGATCCTGGTGAGCGAGGCGGTGTGTCAGGTGGTGAAGGACCCCGCGGACTACGAGTACCTGCCTGCGACGTCGCTGCGGGGCAGGACAAGGTCGGTGCAGGTCTACCGGGTGAAGGGAGTCAAGAGCTAGGAGCTACTTCCCAAACCGATACTCCCACCCCGCCTCCCGCATCAGGTTCAAGACCAGCCGCACGGGAAGCCCCATCACGCTGAAGAAATCTCCCTCGATCCGCTCCACCAGCGCCGCCCCGTAGCCCTGAATCCCGTAGGCCCCCGCCTTGTCCATCGGCTCGCCGGTTGCCACGTAGGCCTCGAGAAAATCATCGTCTACCCGCCGGAACGTCACGTTGGTCACGTCGGTAGCCTGGTGCACTGTCTCGTTAGCCACGAGCGCGACCGAGGTCACCACCTGGTGGGTTCGGCCCTGAAGCCGCTGCAACATCCGCAGCGCATCGGCGGCGTCGGTTGGCTTCTCCAGCACGGCGTCACGCACGACCACGGTGGTGTCGGCCCCGAGCACCATCTCACCGGGAACACTGAGTGCTTTCTCCCGGGCGAGCCGCTCGACGTAGTCCATCGGGGTCTCCAGCGAGCGCCGGACCTCCGGCACGTTGGACGGGATCACCCGAAGCGGAATACCCAGCATCTCGAGCAGCTGTTTGCGCCTCGGCGAGCCCGACGCGAGGGTAAGCGGAGCAATGCTCATGGTCCGCGGTCCAGGATGAGGGTCACGGGCCCGTCGTTATGAATCTCCACCAGCATGTCGGCTCCGAATTCTCCCGCGGCAACGGTGAATCCCCGCGCGCGGACCGCCGCGAGGAACCGCTCATAGAGGGGCACGGCCAGCTCGGGGCGAGCCGCATCGATGAACGAAGGACGCCGTCCCTTGGACGTATCGCCGTAGAGCGTGAACTGGGAGACGATCAGAACCGCACCGCCTACATCTTCCAGCCCCAGATTCATCTTGCCATCGGCGTCACTGAACAGCCTGAGCCCGGCGACTTTCTCGGCCATCCAATCTACCTGGGCCGCAGTATCGCCGTGGGTGAACCCAACCAGCAGGCAGAAACCCCGCCCGATGGCGCCGGCAACTCGCCCATCGATCGTGACCGATGCCTTGGAGACACGCTGGAGCACTACCCTCATACGAGAAGCTCCTATCGTTTCCAGCCTTCGCAACTGCTTTAGCCACGGAAGGCACGGAAACACCGAAGTCACTCAGAGTGACCGCGCTCAAGCAAGGAGACAAGAAAACCAGCAATCAAAACAAATAGATTCCACCAGTTCTTGCGGTCTCTTCCGTGTTTCCGTGGTGAAGTCTTGTTCTGTGTCATTCCAGTGAGACTATTAATGCCCAAGACTAACATCGCCCCTGCCCCGCAACGCCCGGACCCGCAGTCGTGGAGTGACGACAGGCTCACGGCCGCATGGCTAGGCCACGCCACGGTGCTGCTCAATTTCCGCGGATCCTGGATCCTTACCGATCCGGCGCTGGAGCGGCGGATTGGCATCGGGCGCGGGTTAGCCAAGCTGGGGCCGCGCCGTCTGGTGCAGCCCGCGCTTCGGGTCCGGGAGCTGCCACCGCTCGACCTGATTCTCCTGTCGCATGCTCACATGGATCACACGGACCTGGGCACGCTGCGGCTGCTTCCTGCCGGCACTCCGGTCGTGGTGCAGGCCGGCAACCGTGATCTGGCTCGGCGGTTCGACCAGGTGCACGAGCTGGAGTGGGGCCAGAGCATCGACCTGAACGGTTTGCGGATCGAGGCGACCGAGGCCAGCCATTGGGGTGCGCGCATGGTAACCGACCGGCATCGTGGCTACGGAGGGTACCTGCTTCGGAAAGAAGAGCACTCGGTCCTCTTCGCCGGCGATACCGCCTACACCGACGCTCTCACCCGGCTCAGACAGCGGGGACCGATCGACCTTGCCATCCTGCCGATCGGCGCCTACGACCCATGGATCACCAACCACGCCTCGCCCGAGCAGGCATGGCTCATGTTTCGAAGGCTCGGTGCCCAGTATGTGCTGCCAGTCCACCACTCGACGTTCCGTCTGAGCCGTGAGCCGGTAGACGAGCCCATCCGACGCTTCCTCGCTGTGGCCGGCGAGGAGCGCTGGCGGGTGGTTGCCACGGAGGTCGGAGCGACCTGGTCTCTCCCTGCCCGGTAGTTCGGCCGGATCTTGCTGGGCTGGTTTTGCCCGGCCCTTGCCAATACGTGTTATAACAGCTATTGTTGGCTATGCCCGGACGCCTGCAGGCCGAGATCAAGCAAAACAAGCCCTTTCCTCACCCCCCGGCTGAGGCACTGCTGAGCATCCTCCGAACCGCAGCGGTCCTCGAGCACCACCTGGGCGAAGGGCTCAAATCCTACGGCATAACCACGACGCAATACAACGTGCTTCGGATCCTTCGGGGGGCGGGGCAGAACGGTATGTGCGGCCGAGAAGTGGCCGAGCGGCTGGTCTCGAGGGTGCCTGATGTGTCGCGTCTGCTCGATCGAATGGAGGAGTTGGGTCTCATCAAGCGCGATCGGGATCCGGAGGACCGGAGGCACGTCACGGCCCGGATCAAGGAGAAGGGCCTGGCTGTGCTGGAGCAGGCCACTCCAGAGCTGGAGGCCCTCGTGCTCAGGCGGTTCAGTCGGCTCGATCCAGAGGGACTACAGCGCCTCATAGCTGCCCTAGAGGATGTCCGGAGCGTGGGGTGAACCTTTCGGGCAGAACATGTGTTATAACAGGCAGTGTTACAACCTTTAATGGAGCCCTTTATGGACAACCTCGTTGATGCCAACTCCGGCCTGCTGATCGCTCGGTTAATTCTGGGAACCCTGATTGCCGCCCACGGCTCCCAGAAGCTGTTTGGCTGGCTCGGCGGATATGGTCTTGCCGGCACCGGTGGGTTTTTTGAGCAACTCGGATTTCGTCCGGGACGCACCTTTGCAGCGGCGGCGTCGGTCAGTGAGATCGCAGCTGGCGTCCTGCTCGTGCTGGGCTTCCTCGGCCCGATCGGCCCTGCGCTGCTGCTTTCCGTCATGATCGTGGCTGCGGTGAGCGTGCACTGGAATCACGGTCTGTTTGCGGCCACTAACGGGATCGAGGTGCCCCTGCTCTACGCAACTGGTGGCTTGACGCTGGCGCTCACAGGTCCGGGGGCCTACTCGCTGGATGCTGTCCTGGGCCTGGACCGGCTGTGGAGTCCGGGGCTGGAATGGGCTGCTCTCGGTGCCGGCGTGCTGGCGGCCGTTGCCAACCTTGCCGCTCGGCGCCCAGCGCCGAGCGTTGCGAAAGCCTGATACCGGAAATTCAAAGCCCCCGACCGTTGATCGGGGGCTTCGAATAAGTAGCCAAGTACGATGGGGTGTGGCGGCGTTATCAGTTCGCCGGCTACTCCACCGTCACCGACTTGGCCAGGTTCCGCGGCTGGTCGACATTGCAGCCTCGACTCACCGCGACGTAATACGAAAGCAGCTGCAGCGGGATGCTGGTCAGGATCGGGGTGAGAAGATCGAGCGTCACCGGAATGGTGAACGTGGCGTCCGCCAGCCGCTGGATCTCGCTGTCGCCCTCGTTGATGAGGGCAATGACCTTCCCCCCTCGGGCTTTCACTTCCTCGATATTCGACACGATCTTCGAATGCACCGCATCGCGCGGGGCGATGAACACGACCGGCATGTTCTCGTCGATCAGCGCGATGGGGCCGTGCTTCATCTCGGCCGCGGGATAGCCCTCGGCATGGATGTAAGAGATTTCCTTCAGCTTGAGTGCGCCTTCGAGGGCGACGGGGAAATTCACCCCACGGCCGAGGTAAAGCGCATTTTTAGTTGTCCGAAGGAAGCGGTCGGCCAGGCGCTCGATCTCGCTGGACCGCTCGAGAATCTGAGTCACCTGCCCCGGCAGCCGCTGGAGCGCTCGGATGAATTCGCGGCCCTGGAGAATGCTGAGGTTCCGCAGCCGGGCAATACGCAGAGTGATCAAAGCAAGTGCGGCCACCTGACTGGTGAACGCCTTCGTGCTGGCCACGCCGATTTCGGGGCCCGCATGGAGGTAAATGCCGCCGTCCACCTCTCGGGCGATAGTCGAACCCACCACATTGACGAGACCGATCGTCCGTGCCCCCCGTCGTTTGGCTTCACGGATAGCAGCGAGGGTATCGGCGGTCTCGCCGGACTGGGAGATCCCGATAACCAGGGTCTTGGGATCCACCACCGGGTTCCGGTAGCGGAACTCGGAGGCGTATTCGACCTCGACGGGAATCCGCGCCATCTCTTCCAGCATATACTCGCCGATGATGCCGGAGTGCCATGAGGTGCCGCACGCGGTGATGATGATCCGCTCGATCTGTTTCAGTTCCTCGTCGCTGAGGTTGAGACCGCTCACGCGGGCAGTCCCTTCCTCTTCCAGAAGGTGTCCCCGAAGCGTGTTGCGGAGGCTCTCCGCCTGCTCGCAGATCTCCTTGTGCATGAAGTGGGCGTAGCCGCCCCGCTCCACCTGGCCCAGATCCCAGTCGATCTGATTGACTTCCTTGCTGATCCGGGGCGTCTCCAGGTTGCGGACCCGGTATCCCTCACGGGTCAGCACTGCCATCTCGCCGTCGTCCAGGTAGACCACCGACCGGGTGTACTGCAGCAACGGAGAGGCATCCGAGGCAACGAACCACTCGTTCTCGCCGAGCCCAACCAGCAGCGGCGACCCCTTGCGGGCCGCGACGAGAACACCCGGCTCTTCTGAGGAGATGAAGGCCAGGCCGTACGCGCCGTCCACGTCCTTGAGCGCCGCGGCGACCGCCTCCTCCAGGTTACCCTGGTACAGCTCGCCTACGAGATGCGCGAGCACCTCGGTGTCCGTCTCCGACGTAAAGGTGTGGCCGCGCTGCTCGAGCGCCTTACGAATGGCGCCGGAGTTCTCGATGATCCCATTGTGAATGACGGCGATGCGGCCGGATTGGTCGGTATGGGGATGCGCATTGGTGGTAGTCGGCGCCCCATGGGTGGCCCAGCGGGTGTGCCCAATACCGATGGTGCCTAGAGGCATGTTTTCCTGCAACTCGCCTTCGAGCACCGAGAGCTTGCCGGCCGCCTTCATGATCTTGAGCCCGCGGCCGTTGACGACGGCGATCCCGGCGGAGTCGTAGCCGCGGTACTCCAGCCGGCGCAGCCCTTCGAGAAGGAGCCCGGCAGCCTGCCGCGGTCCGATATAACCAACAATACCGCACATCGCCTGAACCTCAGTACAAGAGTTCTCGGCCCGCCGCGATGAGCTTCGCGGCTTCGGCCTCAGTCGGTGCTTCGGCGATCAATCGTACAATCGGCTCGGTTCCAGAGGGCCTCACGTGCAGCCATCGATCGGGCCAGGCGAGCCGGAGTCCATCGCGTTCATCGGCCGTGGCATCGGGGAATTGCTGCCGCAGGCGCTGGTAGAGCGGGGCCAGCTGGGGCCCCCGGGGCCCTTTTGCCTTGACTATCGTATACCGGGGTGACGCCGCCACCATCCGAGAGAGCGTTACCCCAGTCACAGCAAGAAGATGCAAGATCAAGGCCACCCCCAGGGGGGCGTCGCGGCCGATGTGGAGCGCCGGGAACATTACCCCGCCGTTTCCCTCGCCGCCGATCGTGGCCCGCTCGTCCCGTATGGCTCGGGCCACGTTCGCCTCGCCTACCGGGGCCCGGATGAAGCGGGCGCCGGCGGCTCGGGCCGCGTCTTCCACCACCAGGCTGGTGGAAAGATTGACGACCACCGTCGGGATCTCCGCCGCAGTGAGGCGCCCGTCCAACACTGCCTTGACCGCAAATGCCAGCGTGTAGTCCTCGCCGATCGGCCGGCCGGTCTCATCCACCAGGGCGAGCCGATCTACATCGGGATCGACCGCCAGTCCGACATCGGCCCCGGTATCCCGCACCAGGCGGCTGAGGTCTCCCAGATTTTCCGGCACCGGCTCCGGGGCACGGGGGAACAGTCCGTCCGGCTCCAGGTTGATACCGTGGACCCGGCACTCCAGCCGCTCCAGCAGCGGAACGATGGCGGTCGCGCCGGCGCCGCGCACGCAGTCCAGGGCCACGGTGAACCGACGCTTCCGAATCGCTTCCACATCGATTACCGGCAGGGCCAGGATCGCGTTGAGGTGCCGGTCGATGGCTCCGGGGTCCTCGCGCACGGCGCCCAGCCGGTTCCAGCCGGCCCGAGGCGGACCCTGCTCCGCCAGGCCGCGCACGACGGCGCCGGCTTCCGCGTCGAGAAAGATGCCGTCCGGCCCCACGAATTTCAGCGCGTTCCACTCGATCGGATTGTGGCTCGCCGTAAGGATGAGGCCGGCGCCGGCGTGGTGATGCTCGACGGCCAACTGCACCGTCGGCGTCGGTACGATACCGAGATCGATCACGTCCACGCCCACGGACATCAGACCGGCGGTGGCGGCGCGGGCGAACATGGCTCCGCTGGTGCGCGAATCGCGCCCCAGCACGACGACCGCCCGTCCGCCGGTCCGCCGGTCCGCCCGAGAGAGTGACCAGGCGCCCAGTGCCGCGGCGTAGCGCGCCACCAGCTCCGGCGTGAGATCGGTGCCGACGTGGCCCCGTATGCCGGAGACGCTGATCATCAGGGTGTCGGACATCGATCCAGCCGGCACCCGATCAGAGTGTGGGGAGCGTCGCGCCGTCGGCATGCGCCCGGATGAAGGCTTCCACCACCTCGGAATCGAAGTGGACGCCCGCGCAGCGCCGCAGTTCTTGAATCGCTTCGGCCGAAGGCCGGGACGGTCGGTAGGCTCGGTTGGTGGTCATGGCATCGAAAGCATCCACCACCGCCACGATGCGGGCCTCGAGCGGGATCTGGTCGCCACGGAGCGCGTCGGGAAACCCGCTGCCGTCCAACCGTTCGTGATGCGATCGAGCGATCCGCAGCACGATGGGAGATTCGTTGAGGAATGGTGCCAGGATCTTCTCCCCCAGCGTGGTGTGCAGCTTCACGTGCTCGAACTCCGGCGCGGTCAGCGGGCCGGGCTTATTCAGGACGTCTTCTCGCGTCCCGATCTTGCCAATGTCGTGGAGCTCACCGCCCAGGCGGATGTGCTCCAGCGTGTCGTCGGTAAACCCGAGCAGTACCGCGGATTTGGTGGCATAGCGGCTCACCCGGCTGGAGTGCCCGCTGGTGTAGGCGTCCTTGGCCTCGAGTGCATGCACCAGCATCTGCACGCCGTTGATGAGCGAGGTCCGGTTTCGCAGGTCCAGCTCGCGGACCCTGCCCTCGAGGGTCTCCTTGTAAAGCCGGTTCTGCAGGATCAGTTGGCGCTTCTCCAGCGCCTTGTCCACCCGGGCGCGGACCTCTTCGACCATGACGGGCTTGGAGATGTAGTCGAGCGCCCCGAGCTTCAGGCATTCGACGGCGGTGCTCACCTCCGCCACCCCAGTCAGCATGATCATGGCCATATCGGGGTAGCGCCTGACCGCTTCCCGCAGGAAGGTCACCCCGTCCATCTCGGGCATGTAGATGTCGGAGATGCACACCGGCACCTCGCCCTCTCGCTCCAGTGCCGACAGGGCCTCGGCGCCGGAAGAGGCCTCGATCGGGGACAGCCCGTGCGTCGCGATGACGCGCGCAAGCACGTGCCGGACCTGCGCGTCATCATCGACGATGAGACAGCGAGCGGTGGCCCCGTTGGGTGAAGCGGAATTCACACAGCGAAACTAAATAAGGCTGGGGGCTATGGGCTATGGGCTACGAGCTATTCGGCGCAAGGAGTAGCCAATAGCCAATGGCCAATAGCACTATTACGCTTCTGCATCCTCTCTCCGCAGGCCAGATGACCCGGATTCTCCCGCAGGACCACGACCACGGCTTTGCCACGCGCTCCGTGCATGCCGGGCAGATCATCGAGCCGCTGGCTGGCGCCGTGATGACGCCCATCTACCAGACCTCCACCTACGTCCAGGCTGGCCTCGGGAAGCATAAGGGTTACGAGTACGGCCGGACTCAGAACCCCACCCGGGAGGCCCTGGAACGAAACGTGGCCAGCCTCGAGGGCGCCACGCACGGCATTGCCTTCGGGTCCGGCCTGGCCGCACTCGACGCGGTACTGAAGC
>JAXDMF010000278.1:0-2556 GCA_034666205.1 Gemmatimonadales bacterium | reverse complement strand
CGACATGGTCGCGGGTCAGCAGCTCAGGCGGCCGCCGGGCATTCTTGTCACCCTGAGTATAGCGCCAGCCCTCTTCCTCGTTGTCGGCGGTCTGGCTCCGATAGTTCTCCGGGATATCGTCGAACATGAAGCGCTTGCCCTGCGCGTTCAGCAGGATGCCCCCCTCACCCCGTACGCCTTCGGTCACCAGGATACCACGCACGCTGGGCGGCCAGATCATGCCCGTGGGATGGAACTGCACGAATTCCATGTCCTGGAGCGCGGCACCGGCGTGATAGGCGAGCGCCTGGCCGTCGCCGGTGTACTCCCAGCTGTTGCTGGTGATCGAGTAGGCCCGTCCGATACCGCCGGTGGCGAGCACCACGGCCTTGGCGCGAAAAAGTCGAAATCGGCCCCGTTCACGGTCGTACCCCACCGCGGCGGACACTCTGCCACCGTCGGTGAAGAGTCGGAGAATGGTGCACTCCATGTGCACATCGATTCCCTGATGGATGCTGTGGTCCTGGAGAGTGCGAATCATCTCCAGGCCGGTCCTATCGCCAACGTGGGCCAGACGCGGATACTTGTGCCCTCCGAAGTTGCGCTGGAGAATGCGGCCGTCCGGGGTGCGGTCGAAGAGGGCGCCCCACGCTTCCAGCTCCCGAACCCGATCGGGCGCCTCTTGCGCATGGAGCTGGGCCATGCGCCAGTTGTTCACGTACTGCCCGCCGCGGACGGTGTCGGCGAAGTGCACTTTCCAGTTGTCGCGGTCGTCCACATTCGCCAGGGCGGCGGCGACCCCTCCCTCGGCCATGACGGTATGGGCCTTGCCGAGCAGGGACTTACACACGAGACCCACCTTGGCACCCGCCACGGACGCTGCGATCGCCGCCCGGAGCCCGGCACCGCCGGCGCCGATGACGAGGACATCGTGCTCGAAGGTTTGGTATTCGGTCACCAAATCCTCCAATCCGTCCAAATGCCCATCGAACACATCCGTACGTACAGATCCGCGAACGCCACCGAGAACAAGCTGGTCCACGCCCAACGCATGTGAGCGCGGTTGAAGCAGCTTGAGCAATCGTAGAGTCGCCGCCGTACCGGTGATCGCGAGAGCTGGTCGACATACCCACCGATCAGGTGACGCAGGGAGTGACAACCCAGGGTATATCCACCGAGCAGGATCACGTTGACGGTGAGCACGAGGGTCCCCACCCCGACCCCGAACGACGTCCGACCCGTGAATGGGTCGGTGAACCACAGCGCCTTATAGACATCGTGGGCGAGCACCACCAGGAAGCAGAGCCCGATGTAGAGGAAGTAGCGGTGGATGTTCTGCACGATGAGCGGAAAGGCTGCTTCGCCACAGTACTCTTTGCGGGGCTCGCCCACCGCACAGGCCGGCGGATCCGCCCAGAACGCCTTGTAGTACGCGCCGCGGTAGTAGTAGCAGGTCAGCCGAAAGAGTCCCGGAAACGGGAGAATCAGAAGGGCCGGGGAGAACACCAGCCAGCCCGGCCACCATCCCGGCTTGGGCCCGAACCAGGCATGGGGCGAGCTACCGAACAGCTCGGGGGAATAAAATGGAGAGAGGTAGGAGCCGTAACTGTAGTGCTCGCCCTGGAACGCGGCCCAGGTCGCGTAACAAATGAAGGTGGAGAGAAGCACGAGGACGATGGCCGGCTGCAGCCACCACCAATCCTTGCGCATGGTCTCGCCGAAGCGGCGGCGGACTACCGGGAGCTGCGCGTGCGCCATTGCCGAAACCTTACCTTGCGGGCCCGGGTACGTTGAGCGGCTGTGAGCGTATAATGTGTCACCTCGTAACATTTCGGCCAGACCGGTTGATCCCCGCTGGCCGCGTTCAATATCGCGCTGGGCCTGTAACCGCAGAAGGAGGCCATTATGGGACCTTTGTCTTTCCTTCGTGCGATGTCAGCTGGGACCCTGGCGGCCCCAGCGGTCCTTGGCCGGTGGGGTCTCCGTATTACGCAGCGGCGGGATCTTGCTGGTGAACGGCACACCGGTGATGCGGTCGGTATTGTCGTCACGCACCCGATAGGCAGCGGGGAAATCTCCCGATTGCTCCATCCACTCCTGTAATAGGCCGGCCAGCGCTCGCACCTGCTTGGCGTACCCGGGCTCGTCGGCCACGTTGTGGAGCTCCCACGGATCCTGGGTCAGATCGTACAGCTCGAGCCGGGCGCGGGGGACCTCGAAGAGACGTCGCTGCGCGGCAGTGAGGCGGCCCGCCTTGGCCCGGGCGCGGAGTGCCAGGAACGAGGGGCTCGCACCAATATCGGCCGTAATGCACAACGGCAGCTCGGTGTAGGCGTCGGTGCGGATCAGCTTGAACCGGGCGGTGCGCACGGCCCGCTGATGCTCGTCGCAGTCGTGCCAGTTCCGCTCACTGAAGACGGTATCGCGGCCGTCATAAGAGTCCGGCGCGGTCAGCATCGGGCGGAAGCTCCGGCCTTGCATGGCATCGGGCGGCGCAGACCCGGCGATCTCCAGCAGCGTGGGGGCCAGGTCCACCATGCTCACCAGCCCGCGATCGTACACCGAGTTGACGGGGAT